>DOWG01000138.1:2473-2823 GCA_003519685.1 Lachnospiraceae bacterium | reverse complement strand
CCGTTTGAAGCGCTGATCAGCTTTATTATTTCGCAAAATAAGAACATTCCGGCAATCAAAACCTGCATCGAGGCGATTTGCAAGAGGTATGGCGAAAGAAAGATTGGAGGAGAATGCGGACCGGTAGAGTATTATACTTTTCCCGGACCGGAGATTCTTTCCCAAGCGAGCAAGGAGGATTTGAGGAAACTGAAAACAGGTTATCGGGACGACTATATTATCAGTGCGGCAAAAGCAGTATTCCAGGGAGAGCTGAATCTTAAGAAACTAGCGGAGGGCACCCAGGAAGAAGCAGTGAAGGCTCTGATTGGAATCCATGGAGTCGGGAATAAAGTGGCTAACTGTGTATC
>DOWG01000138.1:0-2392 GCA_003519685.1 Lachnospiraceae bacterium | reverse complement strand
GTGCAAAAGACAGAGCAATTTGCACAATTTATACATTGATAAGTAAGTGGGTCTAAGTACCAATGACTTCAGACAGTTGCGCATTAAAATATGTTTCAAAATAACAAAAGGCCGCATAAGGGATGATACAAGGAGGTTATAATTATGACAGATGTGAAAGGTAAGTGGGCGCTGATTACCGGTGCCAGCAGGGGAATCGGCTATCAGATTGCCATTTTTATGGCAAAGAGGGGCTGTAATCTTGTGCTTCACAGCAGGAGCCTTGCCCATACGGAGAAGGTGCTCGATGAAGTAAAAAAATTAGGAGTTCAGGCATATGCGGTTCAGGCAGAACTCTCTGACAGAAATGCGGTTTACCGTATGCTGGATGAGATAGAAGAAAAAGAAACGCAAATTGACATTCTATTTAATAATGCAGGTGTGCAGGTTGCATACCGGAAAGATTATTTTAAGACACCGGTGGAGGATTTCACGCAGAGCTTTATGATTAATACCATTGCGCCTGCTATGATCTGCTACCGGCTGATTCCTGGGATGGCTGAAAAAGGCTTCGGCCGTATCATTAATACGACCAGCGGAATTCAGAAAGAACCGGAGCAGGCCGGATATTCCGCAAGTAAAGCGGCTCTTGATAAATTTACTAAGGATCTCGGCTCCAGACTGGAGGGGACGAATGTCATGATTAATCTAGCAGATCCCGGCTGGTGCAGAACGGACCTGGGCGGGCCGCATGCTCCGAATTCAATAGAAAGCTGTATTCCGGGTATTGTGGTCGGAGCTTTCGTGGATGATAAGAGAAGCGGCCGATTACTCAATGCGCAGGCATTTGCCGGGATGACTCTGGAGGATGCGGTGAAGAAGGCTTATACAATGGAGTGATATCTGCTAATAGCCTTCTCTGCGGCGCTCCTCCCGCAGGGCGCGGCGCCGGGCGCCGGCTTCCCACTCCGCTTTTTCTGACTCAGTTTCAATAAGTAATCGGGGTACTTCGGTGGGCTTTCCATTGGTATCAATAGCAACCATTACAAGGTAAGCACGGTTTACTACTTTACGTATTCCGGCTAGATCCTCTACATAGGTATCCACTCGGACTTCCATGGAGGTTTTTCCCACATAGGTGATCTTCCCGATCAGTACCAAGGTATTATTTATAAAAGCGCCTGCTTTAAACTGAAGATTATCGATTGCTGCCGTAGTAACATTGCAGCCGGAATGGCGGCGGGCAACAACCGATGCTACCACATCGATCCATTCCACTAACTGACCGCCGAATAGCCGGTCTTGTCCGTTGATATGGGTTGGCATAAGGACCTGGATCTGCTCGGTTATAGAATCTTTCACACGCTTTGCTTCCATAGAGATTTCCTTTCGTAAATTTATTGTGTATCGTATTTCACAAAGATAGTTCTATTTTATACGCAACCATGAAAATTAGCAAGGAAGAGCGCTAAAAAACAGTTCTGAAAGGTAAATTTATTTATACCTCCAATTATTAGGTGATTTTATGCTTTGTGGATAAATCCTGCAAAACTGTCATAAAACCGCTTACTTTCGATACCTTTATCCACATCGTATTTGTATGTTTTTCCCTTATACGTTATATTTGTGGATATTTTTTTAAATTTACTCTTTTCAGATATCACTTCCTTTGGTATACTTATTATCAAAGAACGCTTAACAATGTGCGTTTCTCTGGATAAGATATATCTTCTCTTGTTAGTTGCCTTCCTAAGCTGGCTAACAAATCAGGAGATATATTTTTTTGCTTCTTTTTTATTCCGAGCTGGTCTAATGCATAGTGTTCATATAATTGCTTCATGAAGTCAGATATCTGATGCATTAAATAATGATTTTTTAATGCCTGCTCGTTCCAGCTGCATGCATGAGTTATATCTGTTTGCCAGTGCTTCTGGCGATTAAATCCTTCGTTTTCTATCTTCCAGCGTAATCTTCCTATTTTGGCTATTTTTAGTGCATTCTTTTGCGTGATCTTTATATCCGTTATCCATTGAAATGTTTTTTTCTTTACTTCTCCATTTTCAACGGTTTTCTCCCAGTATTTCAGCAAATTTACCTTGTGTCCTTCATAATCAATCTCATTGATATACTCTGCATGCCCTACCTGGTTTTTCTCAGGAATATCCTCGTATTCCTGTGCAATGCTGGGAATGCTTCCATCCTTGAACCGGATGATATAATTCCAGTGGTATTCCTTGCACAAATCCAACACCGGTTTTGCTGCATAAAGGCTATCCATAAGTAAGATAATGGGTAGGCGCGGAAAAGCCCTTTTCAGCTTTTTCGCCAGCCGTTTGAAGGCTTTTATTTCGCAATCCTGTTTTCGTTCCTCCTCGCTCATGTTTTTCTGACTCTCTGCATCTTCCCCGTTATT
>DOWG01000174.1:1494-4311 GCA_003519685.1 Lachnospiraceae bacterium | reverse complement strand
CTTTTCAAAAGATCATTCGTCGCACGATCATCAAAGATCCACGTTTCAATTTCCTTCCTTGGTATCACCAGCGGCATCCGGTGGTGCACCTCTTTCATGGAGTCATTCGCATCGGTGGTCAGGATGACAAAGCGCATCTCTTCACCAGAATATAGGTAAAGTCCCGCCATATAGAGCGCACCCGTTCCCTCCTGGCGAAACCAGAATTTCTGCTTCTTACGGTCCCACTCATAAAATCCGGTCGAAGGGATAATACAGCGCCGGTTTATGAGACAGTCACGAAAACTCTTCTTCTCAAATGCGGTCTCTGACCTGGCATTAATGATCACACCCTTCTGATCATATTTCGGAAATCCCCATGCGCTGATTACGGGAGTAACAATATCTTTTTCCTTAATCAGGACCGGTACCGAATCGGTTGGACATATCTCACCGGTTTTCACCTTTTTACCATGAAATTTCGCATTCAACTTCTCCAGAATCTCCTGCATTTCCTCACTTTGCTCCACCGTAAAATTATATCTTCCACACATAAAATCTCCCCCCTTCATAATAAGCAAACTATGCTATCTAATTCTATCATGACAGGAATATCATAAGTCATACAAAACCATAAACANNAAAAAACATAAAAAATTCTAAAATGCTATTTGACATTTTGAGATTTTAGTTTATGATAAAGTATGGTGTGTATTTTTTTGCTTTGAGAAAGATAATAAAATAAATACCTCGTGCAAAGCAATTAATTTCTAACAATTGCTTATGAAATATGCCGATAACATATATATCGGACTACTACTTAAAAACGCAAAAACACAGGAGGTAACCATATGAAAATCGGCTTTGACCCACAAAAATATATCGAAGAACAATCCAAATATATATTGGAGCGTGTCCATAATTTTGATAAGCTTTATCTGGAGTTTGGCGGCAAACTAATCGGGGATAAGCATGCAAAACGAGTTTTACCCGGATTTGATGAAGACGCAAAGATCAAATTGCTTCAGAAGCTGAAAGATCAGGCAGAAATAATAATCTGTGTGTATGCCGGAGATATCGAACGCAACAAGCTCCGTGGTGATTTCGGAATCACCTATGATATGGAAGTGCTGCGGCTGCTTGATGATTTGCGCAGCTATGGCCTAGAGGTAAACTCTGTTGTCATAACCCGTTATAACAAACAGCCTGCCACAACCGTATTCATGAAAAAATTAGAGCGCCGTAATATAAAGGTTTACACGCATAAGGAAATCCCCGGATACCCTGCTGATGTAGAAACCATTGTCAGCGAGAACGGTTATGGTATTAACCCTTATATAACTACCACGAAGCCCATTGTCGTCGTAACTGCACCGGGTGCAAACAGCGGCAAATTGGCAACCTGCCTAAATCAACTTTATCATGAATATAAGATGGGAAATATCGCCGGATATTCTAAGTTCGAAACCTTCCCGGTATGGAATCTTCCGTTAAAACATCCCATTAATATCGCATATGAAGCTGCCACTGTAGACTTAAAGGATGTTAATATGATCGACAATTTTCACTTCGAAACCTATCACGAGATTACCGTAAGCTATAACAGAGATTTAGAAATGTTCCCTGTGGTAAAACGTATCATTGAGAAAATCACCGGCAATGAATCCATGTATCAATCCCCTACTGATATGGGCGTCAACCGTGTCGGTTTCGGGATTATAGACGATGCCGTTGTTAGCGAGGCATCCAAGCAGGAAATCATCCGCAGATATTTTGCTACCCTCTGCGATTTTAAGAAGGGCCTCTTAGACGAGGAAGCCCTGACCCGTATGAAGGTGATCATGGAAGAGGTTCAACTGAAGCAGGAGGATCGGAGCTGTGTCCTCCCTGCAAGAGAATATGCGGCAAAATTAAAGGATAAGAGTAATGACAACGAAACCATTGCTGTCATTGCCTTTGAAATGAATGACGGTCAGATCATCACCGGCAAAAGCTCCGCTACCATGGACTGCTGCTCCGCCGCGATCTTAAACTCCATAAAATATCTGGCCGGTATCAGCGATGAGATCTATCTGTTATCGCCGTTAATCTTAAATACCATCCGTGACCTCAAGGTAAATGATCTGAAAAATAAAATCACTTCTCTGAATGCAAATGAAATTCTGATTGCCCTAAGCATCAGCGCGGTCACTAATCCAACCGCACAGCTGGCCTATGAGAAGCTTTCTCAATTAAATGGCGTACAGGCCCACTGCACTGTCATGCTGAATAAGAATGACGAGCAGATCTTAAGAAAGCTCGGCATTGACGTAACCTGCGATGCCGTATATCCGTCCGAGAACCTGTACTACGTCTAAACTGAGGGTTGTTACTTTTCCTTCCCATTTCCTGCGCAGGAGTAATTTCTGCTTCTATTCCGGATTGTCCTCTGGAATAGAACTCCTCGTCCTATTAATATAATAGTAAAAACAGGATAGGGAAGAAATTTCATATGTTAGATAATCTGCAACTCATTGATGAAAGAATATTGTTTTTCATTCAGAACAATTGGAAAACCCCCGCACTGGACCATGTGATGGTTTTTCTAACCTCACTTGGCAACGCAGGGGTTCTTTGGATTTGCATTGCTGCAATCTTAATATTTTCAAAGCACCGTCAAAAAAGCGGTGTTATTCTTCTCAGTGCTATTTTTGCCGCTATGTTTCTCGGTGATGATATTCTAAAGCCGCTCATCGGCCGAATCCGTCCCTGCGATAAGTTTCCCGAAGTAGAACTGCTCCTGGGTAGCATACATTCGCCGTCCTTCCCATCCGGGCATGCAATGGTCGGATTCGCATC
>DOWG01000174.1:0-1384 GCA_003519685.1 Lachnospiraceae bacterium | reverse complement strand
CGGAAGTTTCTTCCCTGATGTATCATTCGTCCTTTAGCGCAATAGCATTCCAGGCTTCCGTGTTTACCACAACATCATACTCGGTAGACCATTCGGAATAAAGCTCCGCAAACATTTCATTCCGACGCTGCTCAATAATATCTTCCTTTACTTGAATGGTTGCATCCTCATTAAAATCCGAAACACAATAAAGGATATGCCAGCCGTAATCCGTAGAAATGATACTGCTGACCTCGCCGGTCTTTAAGGTAAATGCCGCCTGTTCGAACGAATCACTGTATTCTTTCGGTCCTCCCCCTCTGCCAAAGGTATATTCGATCTTCTCTGCCTCCGAATTTGCTTCGGCTAAAGCATGGAAATCATCCGTTTCCTTCGCCTGCTCCCAAAGGTTCTGCACCTTTTGATAGGCCTTTGCCGACTCTTCCTCGGTAAGGTTATCCTTCTTATTGATCAGAATCTGCCAAACAGTAATCTGTTTCGCCTTGGTATCCGACACATTCTTATCTACGTTAATGGTCATGTTCTCATACACTTTATTTGCCAGAATATTATCCGCATAAACTTTTTCCAATAGAGCTTCGGTAATAAAATATTGATCGATATCCTTTACCGCCAGTCCCTCATAATGCTCTTTCGCATAAGCCTTTGCGTCTGCCTGCTCTTCCTCCGATAGGATTATACCAAGCTTCTCTGCCTGGTGCTTGATGATTTTCAGCTCCGTAATCTGCTTAATAATCTCATCTTTTAAAAGACTGTCAAAGGTTCTCCCATTCCCGTAGAGATCGACATCCCAGATGTCCTCGCTGTACTCATTTTCATAATTTTGCTCCGCCGATTTTAGATAGACCATGGCTTCGTTATAATATACCTTGGTATCACCGACCATCATCATCAATTCGCCGGTCGTTACATTTTGATTATCCTCTTCCTCATCCGTTACTACTTTATAATAAGATATCTCGGATACCTTTTCCGCCGTATCATAAGAAATATATAATTTCTTGTTCTGTCCAAGGTAATAGTAGGTGATAGAATTATTATCCGCATTTACTGTTTTCGATATTTCTTTCCCAAAGACTTCCGTAAGGAGCGGTTCTGCTTCCTTCCGATTCATGCCGATCTTTACACCGCACACCATATAGTCTGCGGAATTTAAAAGCGTCAAAGAAGCGATCTCTCCGCCGGGAGCGATTACCTGAACGACGCCCTCCATCGCATAGACATCATTACTTGCCAACGTTAGCTTTGCTCCGGTTCCCTTTTCAAAGGCAGCAATGGAGCTGCCGATATAGCTCGTTAATTCATAGCGTTCCTCGCCTACTCTGCATGCGGAAAGCACCAGAAACATCAATAACACCGGGACCAAGATCTTAAATTTATGAAA
>DOWG01000103.1:2536-17367 GCA_003519685.1 Lachnospiraceae bacterium | reverse complement strand
TTTATAATACTTATTAGGTGGCTTCCGGCTGATCTCTCGTTTCTATTCCTCTATTTTAAGCGAATATCAGGATAATAGCAATATAGAACAATTATAACAAAGAAAAGCATACACGTCCTCCCGCTTTTCCAGGCTCTTTATCCACAAGCAAAGGCTTTCGTCCACCAACTCATGCTCATGACATTTAAAAGAACTCCTACGCAAAGAAAGACTCCAGATGTTCCGTTACGAAGGATCATTTGGAGTCCTATATAAACTCAGCCTGCTAAGACTTTTTATCTAAAAGTCATTATAAATTTTTAACATTAAGTGCCCGGAAGGAATTTAATACCGCTATAATAGTTACACCGACATCGCCAAAGATAGCAGCCCACATCGTAACAATTCCCAAAGCACTTAGAATAAGCACTAATATTTTAATTCCAATTGCTAATATAATATTTTGATTTGCAATTCCCAGTGTCTTTTTCGAAATTCTTATTGCCGTAGCGATCTTCGACGGTTCATCCGTCATAATTACAATATCCGCAGCTTCTATTGCAGCATCCGAACCCAGGCCGCCCATTGCGATACCTAAGTCTGCACGGGCCAGAACAGGAGCATCGTTAATTCCGTCACCGACAAAAGCAAGCTTTCCTTTTTCGGATTTCCCGGCCAGTAATTCCTCCAACTTTTCCACCTTATCTGCCGGCAAGAGCTCCGAATACACCTGGTCAATACCAAGTTCCTTCGCAACCATATCTGCAACATTTTTCATATCCCCGGTTAACATAACCGTTTGCTTAATGTTTGCACTCTTAAGCTCTCTGATTGCCTGTGCAGAATCTTCTTTTATCTCATCCGCAATAACAATATAACCAGCATATACCTTATCAATTGCAACATGTACCACGGTTCCGGCAATAGCACCGCCATGGTAAGCGATATTCATCTCTTTCATCAGCTTACTATTGCCTGCCATAACCTGTTTTCCGTCTACAACCGCGATAACACCATGGCCGGAGATCTCTTTCACATCGGTTATACGTCCGTTGTCAATTTCCTTACCAAACGCCTGTTTTAAAGAGTTCGAAATTGGGTGATTGGAAAAGCTTTCTGCATATGCTGTCAGTTCAAGCAGCTCCTCTTTAGAAATACCCTCCGGATGTATTTCTTGAACGTTAAATACCCCTTTGGTAAGTGTTCCGGTTTTATCAAATACAATGATTTCTGTCTTAGCTAACTCCTCTAAATGGTTGCTTCCTTTTACCAGCACTCCCTTTTTGGATGCGCCGCCGATTCCGCCAAAGAAACTTAAAGGAATCGATATTACAAGGGCACAGGGACAAGATACTACAAGGAAGGATAGCGCTCTATAGATCCAATCATTGAAGTCCGCATCCTTAATAACAAGCGGCGGAATGATTGCAAGAAGAACCGCTATAATTACAACTACCGGCGTATAATATTTTGCAAACCGCGTAATAAATTGCTCGGATTGTGATTTTTTACTGCTTGCATTTTCAACCAAATCAAGGATTTTATTTACGGTGGATTCTTCAAATTCCTTCGTAACCTCTGCTGTAAGCAGTCCGTTTATATTAATACATCCGCTTAATATATCATTTCCAGGCTCTACCTCACGGGGGACCGATTCACCAGTAAGTGCCGAGGTATCTATCATCGAACTTCCCTCAATCACTTTACCATCCAGCGGAATTTTTTCTCCTGCTTTAATTACAATTATATCACCAATTTTAACTTCATCCGGGTCGACGGTAACAATCTCCTCGCCTCTTTTTACATTGGCGTAATCTGGCCGGATATCCATAAGGCTTGCAATTGATTTTCTTGATTTATCCACGGCATAGCTTTGAAACAGCTCGCCTACCTGATAAAACAGCATAACCGCAACCCCTTCCGGATACTCGGAAATCAGCATAGCCCCGATCGTTGCTACGGTCATTAAGAAATTCTCATCAAATACTTTTCCCCGGATAATATTTTTAAACGCTCTTACAACTACATCTCCGCCCACGATAATATAGGTGATAAGATATAGCGCCATATTTAGTAATTGAATATCTGTATTAATTGCTAGTGCTGCAACAAACAGCATGGTCCCAATAATAATCCGCCAAAGCCTTTTTTTCATACTAACACTTCCTTTATGCTGTTTTTATCGTTGTCCCCAGTTCAAAGTCTTTCTCAGCTCTTCTGCTGCTTGTATCATTGCAGACACCTTCTGCGTAATAATCGGCTTTCATCAAAATCATAAAATTGCAGGCTGCCTCCTCATTTCATCATCAAAAAGCTATTACTTATTATTTCCTTTTCCCTGCTATATTTATTTAAGCTGTTTTACGAATTGTCATTTCTCACATAACATGAATACTTGAACAAGCGTTCATGTTATGTGCAAAAAAATAATGTACCATCACGCCTTTTTCATCGTCGTATCCGGTTCAATATCCTTTACGATTTTTTCTGCGGACTGTATGATTGCCGGCATCTTCTCATCTTCGCCTTCAATTACCATTTTCTGTGTCATAAAGTTAACCGTAGCTTCCTTGACGCCATCCAGTTTATTAATGGATCTTTCCATCTTCGCTGCGCAATTAGCACAGCCCAATCCCTCAAGTATAAATTTCTTTTTCATAATTCGCCTCATTTCTGCACTGCTTTTTGCAGATTACAAGTTTGTGGATGCAGTGCAGACACAAACTTGCCGAGTGAAAGATTTGAAAAATCTTTCGCTCTTATATCACTCCTAATTTACTTAATATTTAAATACTCCAAAAAATTGTATGCGGAGTACCGTTTCTAACTTAATATGGAACACTATTAACAAAACCTTATGAATTCCAAAAGGCTAATTCTCCCGAATATGATTTAAGCCTTGATCAAACATCTGCCTTACATGCTCATCGTCCAGAGAATAGTATACAACCTTGCCGTCTTTTCGGTTTTTAACTAACTTTGCCTGCTTTAAAACTCTTAACTGGTGGGAAATCGCAGATTGCGTCATATTGAGTAATGCTGCAATATCACACACACACATTTCCGCTGCATCAAGGGCCCAAAGAATCTTGATACGGGTAGAATCTCCAAACACTTTAAAAAGCTCTGCTAAATCATAAAGGGTCTCCTCTTCCGGCATCTGGTCTTTTACCCGGTTTACAACTTCCTCATGTATCATTTCACAACTGCATCGTTCAATTATATCCGGATTCTTCATCAATATCCCACCTTTCCATTTCTATCTATCATTCAAACAGGTGAACAACTATTCATATGTTATATTTGTATTATATTATGGATCTTATTTAATGTCAATGAAAATTTTAAAAATTTTTGAAAGATTTTTTGAGTGTCATAAGTTAACTCCAGCTTCTGTACCATACACCTCAATCTGAGTCAGCGCCGGGAACGGAGACGGATCATCCGCTTTGATCAGGTTATAAAATTCCAGCCACTCCACTTCCTGTTTCTCAAATTGCAAAACATGAGCTTGATCACTTTTCTCCAGCTCCCATACCTTGCTTGATCCATCGGAGAACAGGAAGCTAACCTCCTTCCACCAATTATCATGAGGAAAATCGGCACGCGTATATAGAATAATTTTATCTATAATTACTTTTCTGCCAAATTCAAGCTTCATCTTAGCATCATCCTGCCTGTTGATGCCCCAGGATTGATAAGGCCAGGGACCATGGGAGTGATTCTCGCGGACCCCGTCAATGGCATTCCTTGATGCAAATACGGATTCTCCCCTGGTTTCCACATTGGCAATCGTATGGGGATAGTATCCATCCGCTTCATGCTGATCCATGACATTCAATGCCAAATTCTTATAGGATACGATTTCCTCTTTGGAAGCGGCCCTGACCCATAGAAGATGCAGATTCCCACAGAAAGCCTTGGGTGAATAGGACACTTTCTTTTCTGCAAATGGTATATGATAGGTAATCTCATGCTTCGTTACATAAATAAATGCCGAGCCGAAAGCATCATCTACCTGAACATTCAAATAAGTATCCTTCTCAGAAGAGGTGATAACGATTCTATCCCCTTCCTGATAAGCATTTTGATAAACCAGATTAACTTCATTCATATTTGAATGATCAGCCAGTACTTTTCCCTCTTTATTAATTATTTTTATTGATAGATTCATCCTTACTCCCTCCAGACAATACATTTTATATTTTAAATACTCATAGTTTCATTACTTATTACCATTCTATCGTATCATGTCAGTTATACGATTTCTTGGCATTTCTTCTTAAAAATATTGCATATTGTATGATGATGCTTATGATTATGTTCTTCTGTTGATGCAAAATACATACCTATAATCATTATAGATAATGCGATAATAAATAAAGGTGTTGGTATTTCCCTAAAAATTATCAGTGACAATCCTACCCCAATAAATGGTGATACGGCATAATAGGCACTTGTCTTAGCGGCTCCCAGGTCTCTTTGGGCATAAATATAAAAGAATATACTTAATCCATAAGAAAAAAATCCTAATATTAAGGCTGCTATTATAAAGGAAATATTATTTGCTTTTTCTCCCAATATTAACGCAATTATTAAAGAACCTATTCCAGAGCCAAATCCTTTAATTATAACAACTTGTAATGGGTCTTTTACGGATAATTTTCTTGTACAGTTATTTTCTAGTCCCCAACAAATAGATGCTAATAATACAAAAACTGAACCAAATGAAAATGAAAAGCTGCTTACATCTTCTATCGATAGAATAATACTTGAGATTGTAATAAGAAGAATAGCACCCCAAAGTCTTTTTCCTATAGGTTCCTTAAATATTATTAAAGCAATTAAAGATGTAGCAACAATTTCAAAGTTATTAAGTAATGAAACATTAGCAGCAGATGCCATTGTAAGTCCAATCATCAAAAATATAGGTGCTGCAACATCTAACGCGACCATTCCAATGGTATATGGAAGTTCTTGCTTTGTAAGCTTTGCCTCAGTTTTTCCCTTATATTTCTTATATCTAATTAAGTCAATAATAGACATTCCTAACCCTGCGCCAAGATATAAAAAGGATGCCATTAATGTAGGTGGAACTTCCCTTAGTAAGAGCTTAGATACTGGTGAACTAATAGCATATAATGCCGCTGCCAATATGGCAAAAAATATTGGTTTAAATTGTTTGTTTTTCGTTATAAACACCTCACAGGTTCTATTTTCTCGTCTTTCTATTTTCTACTTAGTGTCTGCTGATTAAACCGATTCCCGTTCTAAATCAGCAGACACTAAGTAATTTTGAGCAAAATTATTAACAGATAATAAAGCGTATAAGCTAACTTAAAAAATCATCTTATACGCTTTACTATTCTATATGATTATATCTTGTTAAATTGAATATTCATTAGAATTCTATCACTTTTTCTCTAAGGTTCTTCCCTATATAATTTAGAATAAGACTTAACACGAAATTATCCGATCGCGAATTACTGCCTTTGTAAAAAAGACATTCGTCTACATAACCTGTATAACTTGCTTTGTTAAAATGTGAAATACAAGCCACTCTAGCTCCTCTTTTTTTTGCATCCTTTAATATACTATGTATAAAAATGTCATCCTGACGCATGACATCAATACCAATCACCAATGTATTATGAGTTAAATTTTGCACTGCTTCAATTTGATAATTGGGATTGATAAACGCCGAAGTTCTTTTTCCAAGTAATATCAACTCTAATTGCAGCCACCAAATGTCATCAATAAGAGGGGTGCCCACAAAAATGACATTTTCACACTCAATAATCTTTTGACTAAGGTTATGTATATGTTTTTCATCAATACTATTTATACTTTGACTTATCTCTGATAAAAACGCACCGGTATAGCCATAAAATGAGTCTGTTTCATCTGTTTCTTTATTGCTAATATAGTTATAATCATAAAAGTAATACTCTTCTTTTTTCAGGTGCTCTGCCTTAAATGTAGTAAAATTTTCATAATATAACTCTTTTAAAAAACGATTAATGGAAGAAGACGAAACATGCATACTTTCTGAAAAGGTTAAAAGCGAATCTAACTCCAATTCATTGTAATTATCAATAACATTTTTAACTATATCAAAATAAATATCATCATGACTATAGGTATTATACATTTCTAATAGTGGAAATAAGTCAATCATATGAAATCTCACCCGTTGTTTTTACGAGTATGATATCATAAAACGAATAGTTAGTCAAAAGGCTGAATTATTTTAATGCATAGAATAGTAGCAGGTTTTCATATGAAAACCTGCTACTTTGTCTACAGTCCGAGTCAAAAGACCAGTATACTGCCGCCTTTGACTATTTTGCTACATATTCAGCTGCATTTATGCCAGCAATACGACCAGAGGTGTAAGCAAATCCCAATGTTCCGCCCTCAAAATCTACATAAGATTTTCCATACATACCACCTGCGTCTGCACCTGCAACATAAAGACCTTTTACAGGTTTTCCATCGTTGTCAATAGCCTGTATATCTTCATTAATTCTTACTCCACCCAATGTTCCAAGATTTCTTGCTGAAAATTTTACAGCATAATAAGGTGCCTTATCCACTGAAATTAAACTATTGGTATCTGCAAAGAATAATTCATCCTTACCAGATTTAATAGCACCATTATATTGATTAACGGATTTAATAAAATTATCTTTGTCTACTTCCATATTATTGGCAAGTTCCTCTAAGGTATTTCCTTTAAATACAACGCCTGTACCTACAAGAGGATCTAAAACTTTAGTATAATCCATAGGGGTATTTTCCATCTTGTATAATTCAGCGGTGTCATTTGGCTCATTAAACTCCATAAAGAACTGTGGATCATCTTTCCATTTTTCATATTGTGCTTCTATACCAGCTGTACCTTTTTCCTTGATTATATCAAGCATGTGACTATCAATAATTACATATTCTGTTTCGTTAGGTTGCATATGGATCTCTGCTCCATGAACCGCATATAGAGTCGCATTGGTTTCATCACTGAAACGTTTTCCTTCTAAATTTACACGTAAATTAGCATACTTGGTGAAATTCGTAAGTGCCCACCAATCATCACCTACTATTTCTGACAATTTCTTAATTTCATCACCTTTAAAGGTCTGCCAAAAATATTGCGTTACATCAATGCCGCATTCAGATGCACCTGCATCCCAGGCCATCTTAATTCCATCACCAGTATTCTGTGCTACCTCTCCCATGGTATGTTTTTCACCAATATATTTACTCAGCATTTCTGAATTACCACCATATCCGCCAGTAGCAATAATAACAGCTTTCGCATGAATATTAAGTATTGTGCCATCTGCTTTTTCTGCAACTACACCTGCAACTTCATTCTCAGAATTATATAACATTTCTGTCGCGGGAGTACTAAAATATGTTTTACCACCTTTGCTTTCAAAGCTTTCAATCAACTTAGTAATAGCAACAGTACCTCCTTCTTGATAGCCATGTAATGTACTTGGCATACCAATATGTTTATAAGAACCACCAGTACCTGCATCTACAAGTTTCATTTCGCAACCGTTTTCTTGTAACCAATCAACGGTTGCTCCAGATTCATCAATTATTTTACGAACTAATAAAGAATTGATATATCCTCCAGAAATATCCATATACTGGTCATATAACCATTCCTTGTCAACAACTGCATTTGCAGCTTTTTGTTGTGATGAATCAGCTGCGAACATGCCACCAGCAAGTGTACTTGCACCCATTGGTGAAGCTGTTTTTTCTAATAAGATTACATTCGCACCATTCTCAACTGCTGCCAGTGCAGCAGCGGTCCCTGCAGCACCTGCACCTACCACAACAACATCACAATTCTCATCTTCTGTTTTGGCTTCTTCTGCGTCTTTTTTAATATGTTGTTTTAGTGCGTTTACATCTCCCCCTGCTTGGATTACGGCATCTTCAATCGCCAACAAAATTGCGTCAGAAGTAATCGTTGCACCTGATATGGTATCCACAGCTAAACTTTGAGCTTTTACAACCTTTTCTGGAATACTTTTGATTGCAGCATCTGAAATACCCTCAGTTTCTGAATGATTTGTAACTTTAATAGATTCAATTTTAGTTTCAGAAAAAGTTACTTCTACGCTTACATCTCCATTTCTACCTGCAGCAGTTCCCGTATAAGTTCCCGCTTTGTATGCAGGCTTTTCATTGTTTGCAGACTCTTCATTGTTTGCAGACTCTTCATTGTTTGCAGACTCTTCATTGTTTGCAGGCTCTGCATTTGGCCGCTTGCTGCATCCCACAAGAGTAAACAACATTGTAACAGCTAATAAAATTGAAATAATTTTGTTTTTCATAAATATCTCCTTTTTTCTTAATTCTAAATAGGCATTTGCGAAACGCCACAACCCGTATAAATACGGAATATTTTTTGTTACAAAATTAAACAACTCCTCACTGATTTATGGTAAAATTTAAGTGCGAACAAAAATTTCATACACATACCGCAGAAAGGAGTTGCACTTATATGATACCACATAAACAGCTTTCTTTGGCAGATATTTTTCAAGATTGCCAAAAAAAATTTAATACTGACAAATATCAGTTTCTTGAACTACTTGAACAAACCATAGACCTAGATGAAATTGTTCCGGTGTCTTTTGCTATCCATTTTCACGCTTCCACCGGTAGACCTCGTAAACATCAGCTTTATCCAATGCTTTGGGCTCTTATTTTACAGCGTATTTTTTCAATACCTACAGATTCTCTTCTAATTGTCTTTCTGAAATATTCGAAAGAATTACGTGATTTCTGCGGTTTTGATGTTGTTCCTGATGCTTCTAAATTTGCTCGTTTTAAACAAGATTTCCTTCCGGACTTACAATCTATGTTCGATCATCTCGTTGATTTGACCGAACCCATCTGCCAAAAGATTAATCCTTCTCTTGCATCTATGACCCTTTTTGATACTTCTGGCATTGAAGCTTGGGTGAAAGAAAATAATCCCAAATTTGCGAACCGTATTATTAAGCAACTAAAAGCTTATAAAAAGGCAAATAATCTTAGTGATTCCTATGACCCATATAAAGCTGCTTACGGTTCTATGCCTTCCCATGCGGCTTCTAATCCTGCAATCCAACAAATGTATATCAATGGACATTTCTGCTATTCTTATAAGTTTGGTATCATTACCAATGGGCTTGGTATTGTCCGTGATATTACCTTTTATAACAAAGATTTTTTAGCCTCACATCCTGATATTACTATTGAAAAGAAAGCTGATTCACCTGGCGAAGATAAATCTCTTGCAGATTCCAAAGCATTGATACCAGTCCTTAAGGACTTCTTTGAAAAGCATCCTCTTATTAATACTTTTTATACGTTTTTTAAGCAAGTGCATGGCAGTTGCTTATTTACCATGTTTAAAATTATTACATCATTTCGCGATATAAAAATTTATATAACTTTTTTACTTTTCTTAAAATGAATTAGGACTTAGAAGCTGTTTCGCAATTACCTATAATTCTAAATCATATATTGTCATTAAAATTATAACAATTTTATTTTCCCGCTGCTGTTCAGAAATAGATTTCTAATATCCAATTCAGAATAGCAGATCAAATAAAGTTCTCTCACCAACGCCCCTCAAACCCTTGATACTACTGGCTTGTTATTCTTTTCCATTTATCCATTTAATTTCTTAATCCTTGAACCTGCACCACTAAAGTACTTGTATTTCTTAAAAATCAGTGCAAAAAATGAAAATAAAGTACTTATAGAATTGAGGGTTTAGGGAGAAGGTTTAAGGAGAGTTTTATCCATTTCTTCTTTCCATTTTCTTTTCCATATTATCTTCCAATCCATTGATTTACCTAGGTTCCAGCCTTATTCCTTATACCTTTATCCCAAAATATCCTAACAAAAAAACATGGCTTACCCGAGATTCCTAATCCCTAATAAACCATGTTTCCTAATACTACTTTATTTACTTCCTAAAATGAATTTGCAAAATGATAGGACTTTATTTGATGGAGACAACTTTTTCCTGCATGCTACAGCTACAACTCCACTCTTCCTTCTAGCGCTCGAAGCAACGTCACTTCATCAATATATTCCAGATCGCCTCCGACTGGAATCCCACTTGCGATCCGGCTTACCTTGATGCCGGCAGGCTTGATCAGCTTGCTGATGTACATTGCAGTTGCTTCTCCTTCCAGACTGGAATTCGTTGCAATGATAACTTCATCCACATCACCCTGCAGCCGCATCATCAGTTCCTTTAATTTTATGTCCGCGGGGCCGATACCCAGCATCGGAGAGATCGCTCCATGGAGTACATGATAGACCCCTTCGTATTTTCCGGTTTTCTCATAAGCAGCCAGATCCCTTGGATTTTCTACCACCATGATCTGCCGTTTGTTCCGCTTAGGGGAGGCGCAGATCGGGCAAAGCTCTTTATCCGTCAGGGTAAGGCATTCCTTACAGTAGCGGACATTATGCTTTGCATCTATTATGGCATTTGAAAGATTCTTCACCTGTTCCTCCGGCATATTAATAATGTGAAATGCCAGCCGTTGGGCAGTCTTTGTTCCAATCCCCGGAAGTCTGGACAGTTCTTCTATTAATTTGCTGATTTGATTACTGTAATAATCCATTAGAAAGGAAATCCTCCAAGTCCGTTTAACCCACCGGTAATCTGACCCATAACCGCAGATGATTCCTCGTCCATCTTACGAAGCGCTTCGTTGGTTGCCGCAACGATTAAATCTTCCAGCATCTCGATATCATCCGGATCAACTACTTCCTCGGATAATTTTACAGAGGTAACTTCTTTTTTACCGGATACCTTAACGGTAACTGCACCGCCGCCGGCACTGGCTTCCCATTCTTTCTCTTCCAGTTCCTTGGTCTTTTCCTCCATCTGCTTCTGCATTTTCTGTGCTTGCTTCATTAGATTATTCATATTCCCCGGGATACCGCCGCCGGGAAATCCACCTCTTTTTGCCATTCTATTTCTCCTTTCGAAATCTCTAAATAATATTTAAATAGGGATGTAACGGTTTTCTATATATTCATTATCTTCCCCAATCCACTTTCGTGTAAATTGCTTTCGTAACTTTCATAAATGAGTTCTCTTTATGAATCGGCGTTTCTCTAATCCTGATATTCGATCGGTACCTTAATAATCTTTGTCAGATCCGGAACCTGATCCATTCGTTCTTTTGTTTTATCCAGATATCTTGCCTTTAACTGCACTTGCTTTTTTATCAGGGATGCAATGGTGCCCTTGATTAACTCCAGATGCCCTTCCCGTTCAATAATATCCTTATCAAGCTCATTTGTTACAACGATTACCAGATCTTGGCCTTCTGCGCTTATTGTAGCCTCCTGTAATACAGACCCCAGGGCCGGTGCTTTCTTTGTAACCTGATTGACAATTCCGCGCCAATTCTTCGCCGTCTCCTTAATATCCTCCGGCAATGCTTCCGGTAGGAGGACCGGCTTTTTAGCCTCTGGCTCCATCGGGGTTTTGGCAGGAACTGGCTGCTCTCTTGTATTTACTACGACACCCTTCTCCATCTTCTCTTCCAGTATCTTAATACGGTCCAGCAAAGCTTCATAATTCTGTTCCATTTCCGGTCTGCAAAGCTTAATGAGAGCCACTTCGATCATTACCCTTTTTCTGGATGCATATCGAATCTGATTCGATAGATCCGAGAAAATGCGGATATAACGGATTAAGGTTTGCTCTTCTATCTGCTCTGCTTCCTTTTGCAAGATTGCCAGATTCTCAGAAGATACCTCGATAATCATATCTGACACATCCTCCGAGCTCTTAAGCAAAAGCAGATTTCTAAGATACCATATAAAATCTATGATAAATTGCCCCAGCTCTCTGCCATTGGTCTCGATTTCCTCCAGCAGCTTTATACAGCCGGAGACGTTCTGTTCCCGGATACACTTCATTAGCTTTCCAAACACCTGCGTATCAACTGCCCCAAGAACTTCTAAGACATTATCATAGGTTAATTTCTTGCCCAGGAAGAAAGAGATACATTGATCCAGCAGACTTAAGGCATCACGCATGGAGCCGTCCCCAGCTCTTGCAATATAACGGAGCGCCTTCTCCTCTGCCTCAATATGTTCTATTTCCATCAATTCTTTTAACCGACTTGTAATAATATCAATGGAAATACGCTTAAAATCATATCTCTGACATCGAGATAATATCGTGATCGGTATTTTATGAACTTCCGTCGTAGCCAGGATAAAGATAACATAGGACGGAGGCTCCTCTATGGTCTTTAGCAAAGCATTAAAAGCCCCGGCAGACAACATATGAACCTCATCGATAATATATACCTTATATTTGCCTTCCGTTGGGGAATACCGCACTTCCTCAACAATCTCACGAACATTATCCACACCGTTATTAGAGGCCGCATCGATTTCAATGACATTCATGGAGGTGCCGGCTGCTATTGCCTTACACATTCTGCATTCATGACAGGGATTTCCATCTATTGGATGCTCGCAATTGACCGCCTTTGCGAGAAGCTTCGCCACGGTTGTCTTACCGGTACCCCGGGTACCGCAGAAAAGGTACGCGTGGCCGATTCTATCCGCCTTGATTTGATTTTTTAATGTGGTTACGATAGGTTCCTGCCCTTTGACATCTTCAAAGCTGTCCGGGCGGAATTTTCTATAAAGTGCCATATAGGACATATTGCAACTCCCTTTCTATTATCCTTAAGCATCTTATTTCTTTAGAGCGCTTCATAATTGCCTGCGTTCTGTTTCTTATTAAGGAGTGCCTGCTTAAATTGTTCATTAATTTCTATAAACAGATCCACCAGACTCGGATCAAATAAGGTACCTTTCCCTTCCAGAATAATTTTCATTGCCCTCTCATGAGAATAAGGCTCCTTATAGGAACGCCATGAGGTTAGCGCATCATATACATCCGCAATCGTTAAGACTCTGACGTATAGCGGGATTTCCTCCCCCTTTAATCCATTGGGATAACCGGTTCCATCCCAGTGTTCATGATGGCTATAGGCCATATTCATGGCAAGATTAAGCCACCTGGTCTCACCGGTCTGCGCAATTATTTTTTCAAATGCCTGTTTCCCCAGGATGGTATGCTGCTTCATTGATTCATATTCATTATCATTTAATACGGAGGATTTTCTAAGGATATCATCATTAATTCCGATTTTACCGATATCGTGGAGCGGAACCGATCTTAGGATATCTTTCACATCCTCCGGTTCAATGGCATCCTTGTATTTCTCCTGCCGCATCACCGCCTCCAGAAGAATTCGAAAGTACACGGTTGTATTCTTTAGATGACCGCCGGTGGTTTCATCCCGGAACTCCACCAGCTCTGCAAAGCTTACGGATACGGCATCCTGGAACCGCTCTGTAAACGATTTGTCATCACGATAGAAGTGCAGCTCCATCTGGGCTTTTATCCGGTTTCTTAAGACCTCCGCATCAAGCGGCTTCGTAACAAAGTCTTCTGCACCCAGCATTATGGCTTTTCTCTGGGACGCAGAATCTCCCTGATCCGTTATCATAATAACCGGTATTTCATTTATATCGGAACGCTCTCTTATTCTTTCAAATACTTCAAAATCCTCGGTTCCCGGCATTTTCGCGCTAAGTAAAATCAGATCCGGACGGTATAGCTGAAGATACTCCATAGCCTGATTCTCCGATGGGAACAAGGATACTCTGTACTTTTCCTCCAATGCCTGTTTTACTGATTCCAGTATTGACATTTCCCCATCAATTATCAAGACATGCTCCATGCTACGCACCCCATCCGTCTATTTTAGTTTGCTTCCTGCTATCTTTTGTCATTATAACATTATGGAAATTCAAAATCAATGAAATGTGCTCTTACGAAAAATCCAGCCCAATGATTTATCCATAAAAACGCCCTGCATGCTTATGGTTTTATATTAATTTATTTTCTGAAAATGCTGATAATCCTTCGAGCTTTTCCACTCCCCGCCCCAAGTAAACCCTCGCTTGGAAAATGCTTGATAGCAAATGTCATCCTTTTTTATATAATAAGGATTTTCCTTCGTGCGGTCCGCATATTCCGTACCATTCTCGGGAAGTACAACCTCTTTCCCATTTCTCGTACGAACGTAAGGATTATAAAGCGGATTAATATCTATCGCAAGCCCGTCACTATGTGAGGATCGCTTTGTCGTTCCATCAACGAAACGGAAATTAAATGCGGAAGAATTATTTGCCGCCATGGATGTATTATCCTCCGCATCGTATTCATCGATAAGAACCATCCGCTCAATCGGATAATCCGCATCATATAATTCCTTAAAGATATCTAGCACATCCTCAGCCACAGATTTGTTAATAATTAATTCTCCGATCTGTGTCTTTCCTTCAAAATTCTTATGAAGTACCCGGATATACCGAAGATCGTCATAAGGAACATCGCAATCATCCTTATAAGATTTACCATTGATTCTGGTTTTAATATTGTCATCAATTTTTTTTATATAGAAAAGCTCATCAAATTCTAATCCCTCTAGCGCAGCAGATTCCAAAACCGTGCCTGCCGCCAGATCTCTTGCATTTAGAATGGCCGCTTCCTTTGCTAAGATTTCCTCCTTATTCATAGAATCTGTCTCCTTAGTATTGGCTTTTGCTATGGCGCTTTCCTGCTCATCCGAATTCGCTACTCTCTGTACGTTTGCTTCCTTCCCATCAGCCAAATCTCTTTCCGGAAAATTAACCTTCCCTGCTGTTTTACAGGAAACAAGAAGAACGCTGAAAAGAAGAACGCCTATAAAAATGCTTCTTTTTGCCATTTTAATAATCAT
>DOWG01000103.1:0-2465 GCA_003519685.1 Lachnospiraceae bacterium | reverse complement strand
ATCAATGAAATTATCCTGGGTAAATCTTGTCTTATCATGGCGTTTAAAATCATTAATCGTGGAATCAAGCCAAATTGGCTTGGACAGATCATATGCATGACAGATTTCATCAATGGCAGCAAATATTTTCTGTGTCCTTCTCATATCCGGACTGTCATTACACACTACCATATCCTTTATCATATGATTTTCTTTAAATACTTTTGCCCATAATCGAAACATTTACTTCCTCTTTCTTTCAACAAAGTGCTTATCGGCAGCGTTACTGTTCATGCCCACCATGTATACCATGTTATGATTTTGGCAAATGATATCCGATAAGGAGNNGGATACATTTGACGAAATCATATGATAGACTTTGTTAGGGTGTGAACAGTAACCTGGCAGCCTCTGTTCTTATGCCTTTTTTAGGAAAAACATTGCTAAATACTGTTTCTCCGTATATAATTAGATAAATAACAACTTCTTTTTATTATATATGAATTCTTTAGAAATGAAAAGTTAATTTCAAATAAAACGGAAGAGGGGTATTTATGGAAGGAAATAAACGCAGAGAAAATATAATTAAAATATTGAATCAACGATCCGAACCCATTTCCGGTGGAGAGTTATCGAAGCTGCTTGGCGTAAGCAGACAGGTGATCGTGCAGGATATTGCTCTGCTTCGGGCATCGGATATCAACATACTCTCTACCACCAAGGGATATCTGCTGTATCCTTCCGATTACCCCAGGGTAAAACGCACGATTAAGGTTAAGCACACAACAGAACAGATTGAAGATGAATTATGTACTATCGTTGATAATGGCGGAAAAGTTCTCGACGTATTTGTGATTCATGAAATATATGGAGAAATAGCGACCGAGCTGGTTATCCGCAACCGGCAGGATGTCTATGATTTTGTTAAAAAAGTAAAAGAAAAGCAAATCGTTCCGCTTAAGGAATTAACAGCCGGGGTGCATCTTCATACGATTGAAGCGGATTCGGAAAAAGCACTGGATCGAATTGAAAATGCATTGAGGGAAAAGAAATATCTGGCATAAAGTAAGACAAATCATCAGGCCCATTCGCTGTAGCAAATTAAAATGAGTCTGTCCAAGTACAATGTAAGGAGCTTACAACTGTATCAATTGGACAGGCTCATTTATTTTTTACTGGTCATCTTCTCGCTTCCTTTAGCGAATTAATAACATAGGATCTACTGTTTTGTCATCTTGTAATGCTTTAAAATAAAGATTACTTCCTTCTATCGTATAATATTTTGTAGGTTGCGCAATTTTACCGATAACTTCACCTTCATTTAGTTTATCACCAACTTTGACATTCAGTGTTTCCTTATCCAATTGGCCATAAACCAAACTATAACCGTCCCCGATTGCAGTAGTCACCGTGTGGCCGGTCTCCTCGTCCCATTCAACATTTGTGACAATGCCTCTGGCTGCTGCCTTAACCTCTGTTCCTACCTCAGCATCTATAATAATTGCGGGGTTGCATTTATAGAGCATTAAAGTAGCATAATAAATGGTATGATTCATACTATAGTTCATAATAACATTTCCGTTTACCGGCCAAAGAATACCTTCCTCTTTGTTAAATGTCAAGTTTTCTAATGCCAAGTTGTTTTCTGCCTGCACCTTCGTACCTGCTGTTTCAACAACTTCCGGTACTTCTTCTGTTTTAGCAGCTTTGGTTGGTGCTTTCTGTACATTTTTTTCAGGTACTTCCGCTAAATCAATACCCTCTTCTTCCTCTTTTGAATATACATCGTATTCAAGCAAGCTGTCATTGTCTACGACTTCATTCGTAGTATTTGATTCCGTATCTTTTGATGAATTGTCTGCAGATGAATTGTCTGCAAATGAATTGTCTGCAGGATTAATAATTTCATCCGATACTGGGTTATTCTCAGCCAGCTGAGTTTCATCCTCCCCCGCTGCTATGTTATTATCCGGCTCCTCATTTAGATCCACATAATTATCTCCCTCATTGTCTGATTTCGATAAATTGGATCCTATGATTGCTACTGCAACAATTGCGATAACCCCGACAAACAATAACACATAATAACCTTTTCCTTTGAAAAATTCAGCAAATCTGTTCTTTTTCACTGTTATCACCTCATCCTATATTCTTCTCAGATAGTTTTTGAATTATACCTCTGGCCATTACCCAAACACGATAAAATTTATATCCTTTGTTTGTAATCTAAGTTTCTCCCGAGTGATAAGTTTTTATTTATCATTTTTTCAAAACATTATTATAGAAGTATTTAATAATAAGTACTTACTTTATTATCACCAATTATCTCTTTTTTAATCGAAATTTCATTCTTTCACTTGACAAATCCAAAGAAAAATATAAAATAGAAATATGCGGATATAGTTTAATGGTAAAATTCCAGCTTCCCAAGCTAGCGTTGCGGGTTCGATTCCCGTTATCCGCTTAGAAGAAATGACCCATATTAC
>DOWG01000216.1 GCA_003519685.1 Lachnospiraceae bacterium | reverse complement strand
GGTACCTTGATCACCCTGAAGAAGGATCTTCAATATGGCACCAGGGAAGAAGCAGAGAACGCAATCAAAGCAATGGAAGAAGAGCGTAATAAGCTGCAAAGTGAATATACCCTTGCGGAAGCAGCGTATCGTAAATGCGAATTAAGCCTTGCAAACGTATCCGCCGTACTGACGGAAAATGAAAAGAAATATGTTTTGCGGCGGAAAGAATATAACGAAGCAAAAGAAGGATTTAAACAGAAGCTGGTGCAGTACGGGTTTGCTGAAAATGACATCTTGGAGGCAAGTGCCGATGCCGAAAGGATAAAAGCCGGTTTAAAAAGGTATCAAAGCAATCGGATCAGTGAAGATGATCTGGCAGCCCTGCGCAAGAGCATCGATCTCTATTATAAGAATCGGGAAAGCCTGGAAGAAAAGATAAAGCAGCTGAAGTCGGATACAAAAGATCAGGAAGAGAAGGATCTGGAGCAAATTGCGCAGGAGCAGGAGGCATTAAATTGCCGGAAGACGGAGTGCGAGGAGCAGAGCAATCGAATCTACAGCAGGCTAAAGAATAATGAAATAATTGATAAGCGGGTAGAAGAGCAGAAAAAGGAGCAGGAGAAGGTGCGCCGGGATTATCTGACCTACAGCGATCTCTCCAAGACCGCCAATGGCGAGCTGACCGGCAAATCAAAGATTGCCTTTGAGCAATATGTGCAGGCCTTCTACTTTGATAAAGTAATCCATGAGGCAAACAAGCGCTTCTATAAGATGTCCAACAACCAGTATGCTCTGATGCGTAAGGAGGATCCGAGTAATCTGCGGAGCGCTACCGGACTTGAACTGGAAGTCATGGACTACTATACCGGCAAGCCAAGATCCATCAAATCCTTATCCGGCGGCGAATCCTTTAAAGCAGCGCTATCCCTGGCCCTGGGACTGTCCGATGTTATCCAGAGCTTTGCCGGCGGAATCGAAGTGGATGCCATGTTCGTTGATGAGGGCTTTGGTTCCCTCGATAGTGATTCCCTGGAGCAGGCGATAGAGACGCTGAATTCCCTGACGATGGGCAACCGGTTAGTGGGAATTATATCGCATGTGAGTGAGCTGAAGGACCGGATCGATAAGAAGATATTGATTGAGAAGAGCATGGAGGGAAGCAGACTGAAGCTGGTGACGTAAACGAAGTTACTGTTCACACCCACCATGTATANNTTATGTACCGCTACGTAATGAAGCTTAAGCGAAAGCTTCTCCGAATTCGGATACATTTGGCGAAATCATATGATAGACTTTGCCCAGGTGTGAATAGCAACTAAACGAACGATTGGCAGCAGGTGGGGGGCTTGCATCTGGCATTCGAAATATTAGATTCCAATGGGAATGTGATTGATGTAATAGCATTACCCTCCGAGAACGAAGACGATTTTTTGGCAAATAATATGATTTGCAAATTACCGGCAGGGACCTATTATGTGGCAGTATCCATAGTTCCCGGTAAAACAACATTACCGATACCGTATGCTTTTATTATGGCTTATGAATAAGTACATTCACGTTACGAAATTTAGGCTATCGTAACAGGTTGACATCAGCCGGATATCGTTTTGATATCCGGCTGATGCTTTTTGTCGTGTGTACAGCAAAGCTAAACCATTTTACGGTGGTGCCTTTCTATTTTGATTAGCGGTAGTCATACAGAGTTTGAGCGATGATGGCAGCATGTTCTGGTGGCAAATCATTCAAAATGAGTTTTTGGATAGCAGTTCCAACGGCAAACTCATATCGGCGGATGGTAAATCCGGGAACCGCAATATCATCGGAATAGTACCAATTAAAAAACTGTTTGCACGCATGTGTTTTTTGGCTAAAACGAGACATACCGATGACACCGCCACCCAATAAGGGGTGTCCACCACAGTTTATTTCTGAAAATCCTGAAATTTTATCGATAGAGCGTTTGGAGGATTTATAAAAGGTACAATATTAGTTCCAATAATAACATTTAATAATTGGCTATACAATGACAGCACAAATATCAGCTAGAGAAAATACCGAGCACATAAATTTCTCGGTATTTTTTGAGCGCGTCCGGCGCGAGAGTTTGCCAAGGCAAACTCTTTGTTATGTATGGTGTTATAGGGAGTGAAATAAAGGCCCGGAGAATCAGAATGATGAAATGAAAAATTAAATTTGTGTAAATATGGTGAAGTCGATTTCTTTTTGCGAATCAATTTGCTATAATGATAGTTAGGGAAGATTAGCGAAAGAGTTATTCTTCAGGATTTACGCCCAAAAAGCATGGGCGCCAGTATGGGATGGAACAATACTTCCCGGATGCTTCGAGGATAAGAATTAGAAACTAGTTTACACGAGATAGAAGGAGAAATCATGATTCATACAATTGTATTTGACATAGGCAATGTACTTGCTCATTTTCGCTGGAGGGAATACTTAGAGGAATGCGGATATACCGAAGAAATGAAGCGTAAGATCGGTAAGGCAACAGTTTTAAGCAGCAGGTGGCATGAGCTGGACCGCGGCGTGATTGATGAGACCAAGCTGATTGCGGCCTGCGGTAAAGAGGAGCCAAGCGTGGAGAAGGAGATTCTTAAACTCTTTGAAGATGCTTCAAAGATAGTACAGGAATATGAGTATTCTTCCGAGCTTGTCCGCCGGTTAAAGGCAAATGGGTATCGGGTATATCTTTTATCCAATTATGCCCGGTTCAGTTTTGCCTATGCAAAAGAGAATTTTGAATTTATTAAATATGTTGACGGCGGTGTGATCTCCTATGAGGTCAAGTGCACAAAGCCGGAGGCCAAAATATATCATATACTGATTGAAAAGTATGGAATCAAGCCGGAGGAGGCTGTATTCTTAGACGATCTGCCGGCGAATCTGGAAGGAGCAAAGCCCTTTGGATTTAAGACGATTCAGGTGACCTCCTTTGAACAGATTATTAACGATTTGAGAGCGCTTGGTGTCAGGATATAGGAATAGAAGATATAGTTACTATTCACACCCGAC
>DOWG01000089.1 GCA_003519685.1 Lachnospiraceae bacterium | reverse complement strand
GGACTCATGAACCTTGGTCTTACATCAGCTGATTATATTGTACTTATCCTAAGCGTAACCTTAATACTTATCGTAAGCCTGCTGCAAAGATCCGGCAGTGTACGGGAAAAGCTGGCCGCAAGACCTATGTGGATACGCTATACGACTTACTTTGCAATTTTCCTCGCTGTGTTACTCTTTGGTGCATATGGTGTAGGTTATGACGCAAGCCAGTTTATCTACAGCCAGTTCTAGAAGAGAGGTAATTACAATGAAGAAAAAAATTCTGATCAATACGGCAGTACTCTGTGCAGCAATCATCATCCTTGGTTTCCTTCAACGGTTACTGATGCCGAAATATATGAACGAGATTCCGGAGGGGAACCTGATTGAAGAATATTATCATGATNNTAACACTGTGGGAGAATTACGGAATAACCAGTTATATCCGCGGAAGCGCACAGCAATTGATCTGGCAGTCCTATTATCTGCTGGAGGAAACACTAACATATGAAAAACCGGATGTTGTTGTCTATAATGTCCTTGCGATGAAATACAACGAACCGCAAAAGGAAGCATATAATCGTCTGACTTTGGACGGAATGAAGCTTTCAAAATCAAAAATCGGTGCGATTAAAGCATCCATGATGGAAGGGGAAGACTTTATCACGTATCTCTTCCCACTCTTACGATATCATTCTCGCTGGAGTGAGCTGACAGCCGAGGATTTCAAGTACCTGTTAAAAAAGGATACCCTTTCCCATAATGGCTATCTGATGCGGATTGATACCAAGCCGGTAAATGTAATTCCTAAGGGTAAGAAGCTGCCGAACTATCAATTTGGGAGCAACAGCTATGATTATTTAGACAAAATAACAAAGCTCTGCAAAGAAAATGGTATCAAACTCATCCTGATCAAGTCACCGAGCATATATCCCTATTGGTATGAGGAATGGGACGAGCAGATCGTGACCTATGCAAAAGAAAACGATCTGACTTACATTAACTTCCTTGACGTGGCAGATGAAATCGGAATTGACTATAATATGGATACCTTTGACGGAGGCTTGCATCTTAATCTGTCCGGCGCGGAGAAATTCAGCCGTTACTTTGGAAAAATCCTGAGTGAAACCTATGGAGTACCGGATCAGAGAACGAATCCCAAGGTTAAGAAAATATGGGATGAGAAAGTAAAGTTCTATTACGATATGAAAGCGGATCAGGAAAGAGAGATGGCGGAGTTCGGTTATCTGAAAAGCTATGGTGCGCAGGCACAGCAATTGGAGGAAGAATAAAGGATAGAAGAAATGTCATAATCATCTTGACAGGAGTGTCATAAGTCATTTTAAGATTTTGATATGAATAGGGCCGAATATATATGCGATCCTATTCATGCTCATGGTTTTTATATGACTTATGACACTCCTATCAATCATAAATTTTACAATGCATAGAAATGCGGTAATTTTTCTGTATACTTCCATCCGGGAATATAGTAAAATAAGAAAGTGCAAGTTAAAACAAGTGGTAAAAGTAACAGGTTATCAGATAGGAGATTAGATATGAAAAAATTAGGTATAATATTTCTGGTCACGATGCTTCTACTCACCGGCTGCGGAGGAACCAAGCAGGGACCCGAAAATTCCAATCCGACCAATGACGCAGAAAACGGGACCTCCGGTGAGAATACGCAGCAGGGACAGGAAGAAGGCTTCCAATTTGAATACAATGACATCGTAATACCGATGAATGTAGATGCAGCTCCCATTCTGGAAAAATTGGGAGAAAGCATGGACTATTTTGAAGCTCCGAGCTGCGCGTTCCAGGGTTTAGATAAGATATTTTATTACAGTGCATTTGAACTGTCCACCTACCCTCAGGGAGAGAAAGATTACGTGTCTTCCGTGAACCTGCTGGATGATACCGTAACTACGAAGGAAGGCATCTATCTTGGTTCTACACTGGAGGATGTGGTAAATGCATATGGGAAAGGTTATACCGAGGAAAATGGCTTCTATACCTATACCCTGGGGGACAGCAAGCTGACCTTTGTAATGGAAAATGATGCGGTTACAACGATTACGTACTCCGCAATCATAGAAGGTGCGAACGAATAACTCGGTAAAAAGGGACGTATTACAATGCATAGATGGTTTATGGTTCTATGATGTAATACGTCTTTTTACATGTAACAGAAAAAGATTTTCTTGATTACCATCGGTTTACAACCCNNGTGGTATCATCATCCAGAATTGCGGTACCGCTATACCGGCCAAAAACCTGATGCTGATGCGTGGATAGAAACAGAGCAGACAGATGTGCTTTCCTGTCAATGATCGGAACAAACTTCATGTTGAGACGATGATCGGAGGAGGTAATGGTCCAGGGCTTCCTATAGTCATATTGGTTGTTCTTGTCCGTTGGAATATTAAATTTAACATTATTAATTTTATGCGCTCTTCCATTAAAGAACAGCATATTTTCCGATGCAGCGGAGGTATTGCCAAATCCATAACCAAGGTTAAAACCGAAACTATTACCCCAGATTGTTCCCTGCCCGACACCCCAGAACCAGGTGGTACGATAGGGCCAAACACCACGTCCCCAATCCAGGACAGCAAAGGTATCCATCGGTAAAAAGTTATAATTATTACCATTATACCGCACCGTGCCATAAGCTTTCATGCCGATGATCTTGCGATTATAATAGAAGTCTTTCGGATCCTCATTAAAGGGGGTAGCAATTACCATCGAATCCTTAGGCTCCCTTCTTAATTCAAGGGAGGCATCAAATTTCGTTCCATTGTCAAAATTTTTTATTTTAAAATTTAGCTTGCGGGCCGTTGCTTCCTGCTTAAAAGACAGGTTAACTTCGGAATCCTGATAAAGGATATCTCCCTCAACCGAAGATTCCGGCATACAAAATTTTTTCCTTGAAACAATCCGGAAAAGGCTTTTTGTCTTTTCCGCAGCCTTGCTAAAATCAATAAAGGAAGCACTTAACAAGACAATATTAACACTTTGCGCTACGGTAAGCGCTACAGCATATTTCTGATTATAAATGAGGTAATAATCCCATTCTTTTAAACGCAGTTTTCTTGCTACGTCCTTCCGGTAATACGTAAGAATCGGAGATAAGGCATATCCCTTCTGCATCAGCTTTCCTTTTTTATCTAAGAGTCGTGAAGGCTTTGTTATTTTATGCTGCATATGCCCTCCTATAAATAGTTGATACTTACTATAATCTATTATTTCATATGAAAATAAGTTACAAAAATAAAAAATTCTTCAATTTACTAAAAAGACATATTTAAAAGGCAAAGAGAGCATTAAAAAACATATTTCCAATACGCCGGTAGACAAAGCTATTATTTATCTTTATAATAAAATCTTGAAAAGTATTCTTAATTTGCCGACTTATAAAGATTGTATCTGTTGGTGTTATGATGTAAAAATGTGTAGAAACTTCATAATACGGAAAAGCAAATCTTTTACTCAGTAAGTTTGGGTCTTCGCTATATCTGCAAACTTTTTATATAGGTGCCAAAAATCGCACAGAAATGAAGTAAAATATATGTTATTCTGCTTTCGCTTCGATATCTTCGAAATACATATCTGTTATATACACAGCAGCAACAATATTGAGGCTTTGCATTATCGAAAAATATATGACATGAAAAGGAGGATAGGGAAATCATTGAACAGCGGCTATAGATAAATGACATGGGTGTATATCCTAATTGCGCAATGATGGTCCCTTAAAATAAATGAAAAAAGGACAAGTACTGGAGGGAATAGTGGAAAGTGCAGGCTTTCCCAATAAAGGAATCATAAATATTGAAGGTAAAAAAATGGTAGTTAAAAATGCAATTCCCGGGCAGAAAGTACGTTTTTCTGTCAATAGAGTCCGCCATGGTAAGGGCGAGGGAAAATTACTGGAGGTATTAGAAAGATCTTCATTAGAAACAAGGCAGCCGGTATGCAAAAACTTTGGCAACTGCGGCGGCTGCAGTTATCAGACCTTATCCTACGAAAGCCAACTTGAGCTAAAGAAAGAGCAGGTGAAGCGTTTGATTGACCAAGTTATAAAGAAGCAGTATCAATTTGAAGGAATCCTTGGCAGTCCGGTCGAATGGGGATACCGTAATAAGATGGAATTTTCCTTTGGAGATGAATACAAAGGAGGACCACTGACTCTGGGGCTTCATAAGAGGGGAAATTTCCATGATGTCCTGACCGTGGATGATTGCAAAATTGTAGATAAGGATTATAACTTAATCCTCAGTTGCGTACTAAATTATGCAATTGAATCAGGACTGGATTTTTACCGTAGAAACACTCACCTGGGATATCTAAGACATCTGCTGGTCAGAAAGGCAATAAAAACCGGAGAAATCCTGGTGAATATAGTAACGATTTCGCAGGAGACAGAAACCTTTGCNNCCTTTGGTACCAATGCTATTAGATCTTCCCCTGAAAGGCAAAATTGTTGGCATTTATCATTCCTATAATGACAATCCGGCAGATATGGTAAAGTGTGACCGCATGATTCCACTATATGGGAGAGATTATATCTATGAGGAGCTATTGGGATTGCGATTTAAGATATCCACTTTTTCCTTTTTCCAGACGAATTCCCTGGGAGCAGAAGTCCTGTACTCCAAGGTAAGAGAATATGTAGGAGAGACAAAGGATAAGCGCATCTTTGACCTATACAGCGGGACCGGTACAATCGCGCAGCTTCTGGCGCCGGTAGCAAAGAAGGTAACCGGTGTGGAAATCGTTGAGGAAGCGGTAGAAGCGGCTAAAATAAATGCAGAGCTGAACGGCCTAAGCAACTGCGTATTTATCGCGGGAGACGTATTAAAGGTAATGGACTCTCTGGAGGATAAGCCGGATATCATCGTGCTTGATCCCCCAAGAGAAGGAATCCATCCGAAGGCATTGGATAAGATAATTGATTTTGGAGTGGATAGGATCGTTTACATCTCCTGTAAACCCACCTCACTGGCAAGAGATCTGGAGGTATTGCAGGCGAAGGGGTATCAGGTGGAAAAGGCTTGCGCGGTGGACATGTTTCCGGAAACGGGGAATGTTGAGACGGTA
>DOWG01000119.1:11925-12059 GCA_003519685.1 Lachnospiraceae bacterium | reverse complement strand
GGAAAAGATAGCATCAGCTCCCGTGAATTACGTAAGGTGATGAACTTCTATGAAGCACTGTTTGAAAGGACTTATCAAAATGCATCCATTCGGAAGAAAATGCATCTGAAGTTACAATTATTGTTATAAACCAA
>DOWG01000119.1:0-11772 GCA_003519685.1 Lachnospiraceae bacterium | reverse complement strand
AGGGTAGATAAGTGCAACGTGAGTTCTTTCCATATTATCAATAGAATGGAGTGATCAGTGTGAAAAATATATTTTTCACACGCAAATTTGAGCCTGCGGCACAAAGTTTGCAGGTAGTCAAGAAAGGGCATGATTATTTTTATGAAAAATATTATTACGATCAGCAGACAATACGGAAGCGGAGGTAGAGAAATAGGAGCTAAATTAGCTGAAAAACTGGGAATACCCTTTTATGATAATAAGTTGATCTCCCTAGCTGCAAAAGAGAGTGGATTCGCCGAATCGGCCTTTGAAAATGTAGAAAATAAAGCGACCAGCAGCCTGCTGTACTCCATTGCTATGGGAATTAACGCATATGGAAATCGTGATATCGGATTTACTCATTTATCCTTAGACGATCAAATCTATCTGGCGCAGTCCGATGTGATACGTAAGGTCGCTGCGGAGGGGCCATGTGTTATCGTTGGCCGTTGCGCGGATTATGTTCTTAAGGATTTTAAAAATGTGGTTCATATATTTATTTGGGCAGATATTAATTACCGGAAAGACCGGGCAATCAATCAATATCATTTACCCGCACAAAAAGCGGATGAAGAAATAATAAAAGCGGATAAACGCAGAGCGAATTATTACAATTATCATGCCACCGGCAAGTGGGGGAAAGCGGAGAATTATCATTTATCCATTCGAAGTGACTTTATTGGTATTGACAATTCCGTGGATTGTATCATTCGGTATCTGGAGTTTGGTGAAAGGAGAACACCTACGAAATAATGAAATGGACCGATAAATTCAATCGAAAATACATGCAGATATCTTTGTATCTTATCATAACTGCAGTCATTATATATTCCCTTAGCTTAGTTGCGAAAAATGCGCCGGCAATATTGCGTGAGATCATGGGAAAAGTAAGCTGGCTAATCCGGGTGCTTAAACCGGTTATTTTTGGATTTGTCTTTGCTTACTTGTTGGATCCGATTACCGGATTCTTTGAAAAGAAATATCGTAAAATTAAAAGCAATAAACTGCTTCATAAATTTCATGCACCCCGGACCTGGGCCGCTGTCACAGCAACAGTACTTTTAATAGTTGCTGTTGTGGGACTGATTTCCTTACTTGTATTCAGTGTAACCGATCAGCTTCGCCTGGCGAATCTGGATGATATTACGAAATTAGGCAATGAGTTGATCAATAACTTAAATGCATCCTATAATGCAATACTTGCTAATTTAGAGAAAATGGATATCCAATCGCAGGAATTTGAACTCTATGTGAAAAATGCGATTACCTTTATACTGGATTCTATAATGAATATTGCAAAATCAAGTCTCACTTCGATTTCGAATATCTCGGGATATTTGACAACAATACTATTCAGCTTTCTCATTGGATTCTATTTTCTAATTGATGGAAGAATGATTATCAACTATATTAAAAAAGTTTGCTATGCCTTGCTTAGCGAACGCAAGAATCAAAAGATTAGCCGAATTTCCCATGATCTGGATGAAGTGTTCTCCGGGTATATTCGCGGACAGCTGGTGGATGCTTTTTTTATGATGCTTACAATTAGTATTGTACTGTCGGTTATCGGTGTAAAATTTGCGCTTGTCATTGGAATTTTTACAGGGATAGGAAACATGATTCCCTATTTCGGGCCTATCGTAGCTTATATAAGTACTGCCTTTGTATGCCTGATCAATGGTGACATGGCGAATCTTTTCGTATCCATGATTGCATTAGTTATTATACAGGCCATTGACGGTAATTTTATTGGTCCGAAGCTACTGAGTCGCTCGATTAAAATTCATCCCTTGATTGTTATAATTTCCTTAATATTTGGAAGCGCGATCGGAGGTTTTCTTGGCATGCTTCTGGCGGTTCCGATTGGGGCATATATTAAACTGGTGTTTGTTCGATTCATTGATTCCAGAATAGCAAGGAAGGAGGAACAAAAGAAGGAAGGATGTAAGACCGTTGAAAAGAAAAGTTAATGGAAAAATAATGTAATTGTAAGATAAATTTAAGAAATTATTAGACTTTATTTAAGATTTTTATTGTAGCATTATAATGATAAGATACTGTTTTGGTGTCGAACAGGAAGGTGTGAATATGAACGATAAAGCAGAAACCATTATTGAAGTAAAAAATGCCAAGAAAATCTACAGAATGGGATCGGAACGAATCTGTGCTGTTAATGATGTCAGCTTCACGATTCAGAAAGGAGAATTCTGCTGCTTATATGGTGCTTCGGGTTCCGGTAAATCTACTTTGCTGAATCTTATGGCGGGGATTGAGAAGCTTACTTCAGGGCAGATTATAATTAAAGGAAAGAGCATAAAAAGGATGAATGAGAAGAATCTGGCGAAATTTCGTCAGAACAATCTGGGGTTTGTTTTCCAATCCTATAATCTACTGAATTCTATGACGGCCTTAGAAAACGTAGAATTGCCTCTTGTCTTTAAACATATGAAGTCGAAGCTAAGAAAAAGGATGGCGAAGGATATGCTGGTTAAGGTCGGATTAGGATCCAGGATTAAGCATAAGCCAAAGGAAATGAGCGGAGGCCAGCAGCAAAGGGTCGGAATCGCCAGAGCATTCGTAGGAAATCCTGAAATTGTATTTGCAGATGAGCCCACAGGTAATTTGGATTCAAAAACATCGAAAGAAGTAATGGACCTTATTCAGGAAATGGCGAGAAAGAACCACCAGACGATTGTGATGGTAACCCATGACCGAAGACTGGCAGAGTACGCAGATAAGATTATACATATTTTTGACGGTAAGGTTGAAAAGATTGAAATAAAGAAGGAAGGACCGGGCGAAATGCCATTTGAGGAGAATGCAGCGGATCATTTGGCCAAAGAAGAGCCGGTCACAGCAATATTACAGGAACAACCGGTAACCGGTTAGAAAATCATACAAATAAATAAAAGAAAATAAAAACAGGAAGACGGGGGATTTTTTATGAAGATTAAGTTAAACAAAATGCTAGTAACTATACTGGCAGTTCTGCTAACTTTTTCCGGTCTGATTTATCGCAGTGAGACCGTACGGGCAGGAGAAGGCGAGGCAGATGCAATTATCATTAATGAGATGTTAGAAAAAGATGAACTTGTTTTGTCACCGGGAAAATCGAGACATATGCGGGTGCCGATCAAGGCGGTGAATGCTTATATGAACAGTGCCTATGTTACTATAAATGTAGGCGATGCTCCATTTACGGCGATGAATGTGATCCTTTCTGAAAAAGGGGACGGAACTCCCTTTTATGGCGTTTCCAATTATGGGACCACTTATGTGGAATTTGATTTGCAGGTAAAGGAAACGGCAAAGATCGGAAATTACCCGGTTACCATAAAGGTTACTGCCATTAATCAAAATGACGGAACATCTTATGAAAGAACTCTGGAATTGGATTTCTCCATTGTAAGGGAGCTATCACCGGCGCAAATTTCGCTCAGTGATGTAAGCGTAAGAAACGCAATGGTTGGTGAAGATACCCAGATACTGTTTCGAATTCGCAATGACGGCGAGGTTACCGCTTTAAATACCTATCTCAGCGTTGATTTTGGGGAAACGAATATCACACCTTTATATGAAACCCCAAAGGTTAAGATTGGAGATCTGGCTGCCGGAAAGGACCAGTTTATGTCCCTGCCGATTCGAATTCTGCCTACCGCTGCGGAAGGTCTGAAAACCGTAACGTTAAAGCTTGAATTTAAGAATATGGATGGAGAGCAGGGGACCAATACCCATGATATCTTTATTGATTTAAAGAAGAAGGATAATGCACCGGATCTGTCGGTGGATGGCATAACCTTCAAGGGAACTGTGGAGCCTGGAAATAAGATTACTTTACTTGCAACGATCGCAAATTACGGAAGGACCCAGGCAAAGGATGTTAAGATCAAACTGGATGAAACCAGTATCGGATTGGGTCCGGAAGGTCTGGTAAAAGGTTATTACACCGAGGATATCTGGGTGGGAAGCATCAAAGCGGACGGCAATCGTCAGGCGAAGATACCGTTAACCGTATCAAAACAGGCGACCAAAGGTTTAAAAACGCTGAACCTTATCATCAGCTATACCGATGAGGCGGGAAAGGAATATAGCACAAAGGCTGCTGTATATCCGGATGTTATTAAAGAGGATGAGGAGGAAGAGCAGGGAGTAAGCAGGCCGAAGCTGATTGTCAGCAAATATAGCACAGATGTTGAGGAGCTTCGTGCAGGTTCTACTTTTAATTTTACCTTTGACTTGCGAAATACGCATAGTTCCGTAGCGGCAAAGAATATTTCCGTAACTGTTTCCCAGGCAGATAATATCTTTACCCCTACCCAGGGAAGCAACAGCTTTTTCATCAACCGGATCGCACCGGGTGAGACCGTACAGAATACCTTGGAAATGAAAGTAAAATCGGACACCATGACGAAAGCATATCCGATTAAATTGACCATAGAATATGAATACGACGGTATTAAAGAAAACCCTGCTACCGGAGAGATTGGTGATAAAACAGAAGTTGAACTCAGCCTACAGGCCGTTGAGAATTCAAGACCGGCGATAGATTATGTAAGTGTATATTCCTGGGATGGCAGCGTAATTGTAGGAAATCCTGCAACATTATCCTTTGAATTTTATAACATGGGAAAATCTCCATTAAATAACGTAATCGCCCAAGTAGAGGGAGATTTCAAGAAGGCGGAAGGCGATCGGCAATTTATCGGTAATGTGGAGGCAGGAGGTTCGACCCTTGCAGAATTTGATGTTATTCCGAATGTAGAGGGAACGGCAAAGGGTATCGTGAAAATTACATTCGAAGACAGTAACGGAGAAGAGATTGAATTTGAAAAAGAATTTGAAGCGATGGTTCAAGGGGCGCAGGAATGGGATCCTGGTATGGATCCCGGTGCGGAAGATGTATTCAATCCGATGGTTCCGGAAACAAAGAAAGAGATCGTTCCTATGTGGCTGTTTGTAATTATACAAGTAGCGATATTTGTAATATTTGTACCGGTTACCAGAAAGGTCATTATTAGTATATATAAAATGAAGCTGCAAAAGAAAGAAATGGAAGAATATAAAAACAGTTAAATTTGTTCGCTGTAACAAGAATGGAGGAACAGCATGAATATAGTTGATGAAGAAAAAATTCTAGAATTGGCAAGTACAGCAGCAACTTCTGAGACAGAAGTCGGAGCCATGGGTGGCGGGGAGTTTCTTGATGGGGAGGAAATGAATGGAGATCCCGGTATGGAAACCGGTATGGCAGAAGTGAAGGACCCCCAGCTTTCCTCATGGCCATTTGTGATCGGGATATCCGGCGCGGTTCTAATTGTAAGCATAGCTTTGGGAGCATTTCTGGCAAGCAGAAAAATTAAAAAAGGGATTGATCTTTATGAAGATTAGTGACATCTTAATTATGGGTCTGAAAAGCCTTTCCCGCCGGAAAGCCAGAACAATCCTTACGGTACTCGGCGTTGTGATTGGGTCTTTATCCATCATCATTATGCGCTCGATCGGCTATGGGATGGAGAATAATTTTGAAACCCAGGTAATGCAGCAGGGTGGTCTTACTACGATAACCGTCAGTACCTATGGAGATATTTTTGATGATGACGGTAACTGGGTCGATAGTAAGCAGCAGAAGCTGGATAATAAGCTGGTGGAGCAAATCAAGCAGATTGAGCATGTAAGGGCAGTGAGTCCGGTGATACAAATGGATGCTATGCTGATGTCCGGCAGGTATCAGGGCTGGGTCTATATTACTGCGATGGATATGGACAGCTTTGATGACTTTGAATTTCCGGGATTGATCATGGGAGAATATCCAACACCACAGGATTCATCCACAATTATCTTCGGATTTAATACGCCGTATGATTTCTGGGATACTGCTTCCAGAGGCAGGGGGCGTAATACGAAAGAAATTGATTTGCAAAAGGATAAGCTGATACTTAAATTTCAAGGTTACCCTACCAATGACAAAAAAAAGGAATTCAGTCTGCCGTTAAAGAATATCGCTAAAATGGAGCAAACCAACGGAGAATTTGACTATAATACCTATATGGATATGGAGTATTTTAAGAAAATATACTTAAAATATTGCAATACATTAAGCTTAGAGAATCGCAAAAAGGCCATAAAAGTGCTGGATCAATACCAGCAGATCAAGCTTAATGTGGATAATATCGATAATGTAGTCGGGGTACAGGATGAAATTAAAGCATTAGGCTTTCAATCCTATAGCCAAATGCAGTATTTACAGCCGCTTCAGCAGGCTTCCCAGACTCTGCAGATGGTGCTTGGTGCCTTAGGAGCCGTAGCAATGGTAGTTTCGGCAATCAGTATTGCAAACACCATGGTTATGTCAATTTATGAGAGAACAAAAGAAATTGGTATTATGAAAGTATTGGGCTGTGTTATTAAGGATATTCGTAAATTATTCTTGTTCGAGGCCGCTTTAATTGGCTTGCTTGGCGGAGTGATTGGAATTGCTCTGGGATATATTTCTTCCTGGCTCATTAATAAGTTTGGTCAGCCGCTGTTTGGAGCACTGATGTCAGGAAACTGGATGTATGATATGGAGAATACCTCATTTTCCATCATACCAATTCATTTGCCGATTCTTGCACTATGTATTTCCGTTTCGGTCGGTCTTCTGTCCGGATACTTCCCTGCCAGAAGAGCCACCAAGATCAGTGCGATAGAAGCAATGAAGACCGAGGGCTAAATCATACCGGATCGAAACGTATTGATGTATGGATGAAACAATTCTGTTTGCAAAGCTAAGCTGCGAACGTTGAGAAACGAACCTTTATTTCATTTATACTATAAGATCGGTGTAATTCTTGTGATCAGAAAATTGTTATAAGATGTAATATGGATAGGAGTGTCATAAGTCACATAAAAACTAGGGATAGGAATCTATATAAGGTCCTATTCATACCAAAACCTTAAAATGACTTATGACACTCCTATTATTTTAATATATTTAAATAGGTTAGGTTAAAAAATGCTACGAAAATCCGATGGAATTCCGGCAGGGAAGACGGATGGAAATCGCGCAAACTATTTTCCGTGAGTTTTGGAAAGATGCTACACTACCGGTTGATGCAAAATTACAAACACATATGAAGGTTATGTTAGAGCATCTAAATGAACTTTTTGAGTATTTGTCCCAATTGATACCGCCAAAAAACCAAACAGCATATCAATGCATTTTGTTTGAGGTTAAGCGCAGTATAATAGCAGCACAAAAGATACTGCTGTTAAAGGCGGGGGCTTATAGAAATAGGGAAGAGGCAAAACAAGATATGCCGGCAATTATGGATCTTGCAGGCAAAATACAGGACCTGATGGAAGAAAACAGATGCCTTTGGTTTAAAATCAATAGAAAATCTGAGTGGGGATATGTACAAGCGAAATATACAGAATTATACCAATCCTTCCTGTCGTTGTATCGTTATTGTGATAACTGCAAGAATTTGACGGATATAAAGAAGATATAAAATTATACACACTTATGTAATCATAACCTCCCTTTCGCCGTGGAGGTTATGATTGTCTATGCTCTTAATCTCAAGACTCTTAATTTCAATCCATACTTACATTTGATTTTTAGTCAAGTTGTGGTATAATGTAAAAACAAATGCAAAAGAGGTGAATCAAATGATTTGTAATACATGTGGGAGACAAACACAGAATGAAGAAGCGAACTTCTGTGAATATTGCGGCAGCTCCTTCCGTGAAAATATAAATATACCGGAGCCTCCTGTTTTACGGAGACAGGCGGCAGGACAGCCAGTGGAACAGACAGCATCGCAGCAGGAAGCATCGGAGAAGCCAATTTCATTTATGCAATGGTTGGGTATGTATGCGATACTATTTCTACCGCTATTTATTCCCTTTATTGGATGGGTAATACCACTGGTTATGCTATTTGTCTGGGCATTTGCGAATAAGACACCGATTACTAAGAAAAACTGGTCGAGAGCAACGTTGATCTTTTTGCTCGTTTATTTTATTGTAGCGGTATTTGTTATTATGAGCATAATTGGTAATCCGATTTTCCAGAAAATGTTGGCAGGAACATTTGACTTAGACAGTATTCGTAATATGTACTAGCTTATTCTTGACAAGCCTTAACAAGCGAATGGGTTATCCATTCGTTTTGTTTGTAAGAAACTTTGTAAAGAACAACGAATACATGATTAATCATAAATAAAGTAAGAAGTAATCATTAAAATTTTTATAGCAAGAAAATTGGGTCGCCAATTCATCTTGTTTCATTATGATGACGATAGATATGAGAGGAAGAGGGAACATGAGTGAGGTAAGAACGAGATTTGCCCCGAGTCCGACGGGAAGAATGCATGTAGGAAATTTAAGAACCGCTTTATACGAATATCTGATAGCAAAACATGAGGGCGGAACCTTTATTTTAAGAATAGAAGATACGGATCAGGAACGTTATGTGGAGGGTGCCCTTGATATTATATACCGTACCATGCAGGGAACCGGATTGATCCATGATGAAGGACCGGACAAAGATGCCGGTTATGGTCCTTATATACAAAGTGAGCGTCAGGCGCAGGGAATCTACTTGAAATATGCGAAGAAACTGATTGAAAAAGGAGATGCTTACTATTGCTTTTGTGACAAGGAACGTCTGGAGAGTCTTAAAACAAAAGTAGGCAGTTCCGAAGAAGAGGAAAACGGCGAGGTAAAAGAGATTACCAAATATGACAAGCACTGCCTTCACCTGAGTAAGGAAGAGGTAGAGGAAAAGCTTGCGGCAGGTGTTCCTTATGTAATTCGTCAGAATATTCCGACAGAGGGTACGACTACTTTCCATGATGTTNNCCTACGTACAACTTTGCTAATGTCGTTGATGACCATCTGATGAAGATTACGCATGTGGTCCGGGGAAATGAATATCTGTCCTCCACTCCGAAATATACAAGGCTATACAATGCTTTTGGCTGGGAAGAGCCGATTTACATTCATCTTCCGCTGATCACGAATGAAGAGCATAAAAAGCTAAGTAAACGAAGCGGTCATGCCTCCTTTGAGGACTTACTTGCACAGGGCTTTGTTTCTGAGGCAATTGTAAATTATGTTGCATTACTGGGATGGAGTGCACCGGATAATCGGGAGATCATGTCCTTGGAGGAATTGGTCGCGGAATTTGACTATCATCACATTAATAAATCTCCGGCGGTATTTGATATGGTGAAGCTGCGCTGGATGAACGGGGAATACATTAAGATGATGGAGGATGAGCAGTTCTACAATCTTGCACTTCCCTATATAAAAGAGGTTATAACAAAGGATCTGGATCTAAGAAAGATCGCGGCATTAATTAAGTCCAGAATAGAGATTTTTCCCGATATCAAAGAGAAGATAGACTTTTTTGAAGAACTTCCGGACTATGATATCGCAATGTATACTCATAAGAAGATGAAGACTACGGCGGAGAGTTCTCTGGCTGTTTTAAAGGATCTGTTACCGGAATTTGAAGCTCTTGAGGATTATTCAGAAGCTGGCATTGAGAATGTAATTATGTCTTATATTAAGAAAAAGGGCATTAAGAACGGACAGGGACTATGGCCGGTAAGAACTGCGGTATCTGGCAAGCAGTCGACCCCGGGCGGTGCTTATGAAATTATGAATATTCTTGGCAAGGAAGAGAGCTTGCGCCGTATCCGTATTGCAATCGATAAGCTGAGCTGATGCGTTCTACAAGCCATGAGGAAAGCAGCGGCATGTTTTTATCGTATAGGAAATTGCGCCTATACGATAAAAACATGAACATGAATAGGATCTCATATATATAGGGTCCTATTTATATCAAAATCTTAAGATGATTTATGACACTCCTATCATCCTATCGGTAAGATAATAATAAAAAATTATCACACCTCTCTATCTTGTGTCAGTATTTCATAATATATTCCATGATTGCTTAAGCGATTTAAGCAATTCCCATACACCTTCATTCATAAACTCCATGATTCGCAAAAGCCGCGCAGAAATGAGGTTAACAATGCAGATAAATCAGGCACAGCAGCAGGCCGTGCAGCATAAGGACGGGCCGATGATTGTATTGGCAGGACCCGGATCGGGGAAGACCTTTGTCATTACGGAGCGCACCAGAAATTTAATACAGAATTATCATATACCGGAGAATCAAATTCTCGTTATAACCTTTACCAAAGCAGCGGCAAGAGAAATGAAATACCGCTTTCTGAAACGAATGGGACAGGATCGGACGGGGGTAAGCTTTGGAACCTTTCATGCTATCTTTTTTACCATCCTTAAGTATGCTTATCACTTTAACGCGAAGAATATTGTTAGGGAGGAAGACAGAGTAAGGATTATAAAAGAGATTATGCACCATTTTCGACTAGAGAATGAAGATGAAAAGGATATGGCAGCTGATCTGCTGTCTGAAATCAGCCTGGTAAAAGGCAGTAACATGGATCTGTCCAATTACTACTCCATTCATTGTTCAGATGAGATATTTCGTAAGGTATATGATACATATAACAGTCGGCTAAGGCAGGCAAATCTGCTTGATTTTGATGATATGCTGGTATACTGTTATGAATTATTGTCCGAACGTCCGGATATCCTAAAGCTTTGGCAGAATAAATTTCAGTACATTTTGATTGATGAATTTCAGGATATCAATAAGATCCAATACGATATTATCCGGATGCTGGCAGCACCACAAAATAACATGTTCATCGTCGGAGATGATGACCAGTCCATCTATCGCTTTCGAGGAGCGAGGCCGGAGATTATGCTGAAATTCCCGGAGGATTACCCGCAGAGTAAGAAAATTGTATTGGATAAGAATTATCGGTCCACCTCCCAGATTGTCGAATCCGCGAATCGGCTGATCGGACATAATGAGAATCGCTTTAATAAGAGTGTGAGTGCGGTGCGAGGTGCCGGTCAGGAAATTGTGGTCCGCGAATTTATGACCTTGAAGGAAGAGAATCAGATGTTAGCCGATGAAATCCTTCTATTGCATAAGAAAAGCATTCGTTTCTCTGAAATGGCGATTCTGGTCCGAACGAATCTGGGATCCGGAGCGCTGCTGCATAAGCTGATGGAATACAATATCCCGTTTCGCATGCGGGACAGTCTGCCGAATATTTACGAGCATTGGATAGCACTTGATATCATTACTTATATAAAAATTGCGATGGGGAGTAAGGAGCGCAGCCATTACCTTCGCATTATCAACCGGCCCAAACGGTATATCAGCAGGGAATGCTTTGACACTTCCGAGGTAAATCTTGATTTCATCCGGGATTATTATGAGGATAAAAACTGGATGCTGGAGCGGCTGGATCAGCTCGAGTATGATTTGGCACTCCTGGCGGATATGAGTCCTTATGCGGCAATCAATTATATCCGAAAAGGGATTGGTTATGAGGAATATCTTAAGGAATATGCAGAAATGCGCAGAATCAAAATGGATGAGCTGCTTGATATTCTGGATGAACTCCAGGAAAATGCTAAGGAATTTAAGACCTATGCCGAGTGGTTTTCCTATATGGAGGAATACAAAGAAGAATTGAAGCGGCAGGCCGTAGAAAGCCGGGAGAAAAATACAGACAGTGTTACCATTGCTACAATGCACAGTTCGAAAGGACTGGAATTTAACGTAGTGTTTATTGTTGATGCAAATGAAGGAATCACACCCCATAAGAAGGCAGTGCTTCCGCCGGATGTCGAAGAGGAACGACGTCTGTTCTA
>DOWG01000295.1:863-5598 GCA_003519685.1 Lachnospiraceae bacterium | reverse complement strand
ACATTTGTCGAAATCATAACATGTATACATGTCGGGTGTGAATAGTAACGACTTACCATACCATTCCGGCAGGGTCTATTGTAATAGCTTTGACAAATTTCCCTGATACACGATATGCAGCTCATGCAGCGCACGGGTAATTGCAACATACAAAAGNNTCATCCGGATTCCACAGAAGGACCGCATCAAACTCCAGCCCTTTGGTCATATGAATCGGGAGCACCATAACTCCACTCGTAAAGGTCATTTCCTCCATGGTCTGCTCCGGCAGCTCCATAGCAACATAAGGCTTTAACAGTGACTGAACTTTTCTCGTCTCTTCCACGGTCCGGCAGATCACAGCTATGGTATCATAGCCTTCCTTTTGTATGCTTTTTATTATGCTAACGGTATCCCGCACCATTTGGTTTTCGTTTTCGCATTGGACGATTTCCACCTCTTTACCATGCCGTATAATCGGTTCAATGTCATACGTCTTAAAGCTGCATTTTTTCAAAACCCTGCCGGCAAATTCTGAAATTTCCACCGTATTCCGATAGCTCTTCGCCAGAAGATAAAATCTATCCTTCTCCGGAAGAAACACTTCCTTTCGCAAGGCTTCCCAATCATTCATACCGGTATCGTAATAGATATTCTGTGTAACATCTCCCATAATCGTAAAGGTGCACTTCGGAAATAGACTTTTTAATATGTGAAAGATCACCACACCAAAATCCTGTGCCTCATCAATGACAATATGGCTGACGAATTCAAAATCCTTCGTTCTCTTCATTCTTTTCTTTATCAAGGTCAGCATTGCCAAATCGTATAAATCAATCTTTTTATGATTCAATTCCCGTATTAAGAATAAAATTGCTTCCGAGGATATCAACGGAATATTCTCTTTGGAATAATATTCCGGGTGAAAGATCATATCCTGCAGAAATCCGTAATAAATCTCCATTAAGTTGATTTTGCGGCTCCGGCTGCCAAAATAATTCTTAAATTTCTTGACCTCTTCACGAATAATTTCTTTCTTCTGCCCCTGCTCCTCATTTATGGATGTAATCTTATAGTCCAGCCGCTTATTGAGATGATCGATCTTCTCCTGCATCGGCATTTCTTGAAAGAAGTTAATAAAATATAGCATCTCCTCCTGCGAAAATACAACTTTCCCTTTATAGATAACCTCTTCTTTCTTTACCGCATTTCGTTCATACTGCTTCAAAAAATGCTCCAGCGCCCGGACAAAATGCAGGGAGCCTTTAAATCTTCGCAGCTCCACCCTTTCCTGCGATTGCTCCGGGGAACGTAATTTTTGGAAACTGTCACTGAGGGTATATTTGTTTTTCTTTAAGCTAAAGTCCGAATCCAAAAGAGACAGGAAGAATTCTTCCATGGTCATTTGATTAATGTTATATACATCCAGATTCGGAAGTACGCCAGTGATATAATTCAGAAGCATCCGATTACTGCCAATGATAAAGAACTCATCCGGCCGGAATTTATCCTTGTAGTTATATAAAATATAGGAAATCCGGTGCATCGCCACCGTGGTTTTACCGCTGCCCGCGACGCCCTGCACAATGACCGAATGCCAGGGAGTATCCCGGATAATCTCATTTTGCTCCTTCTGAATCGTAGCAATGATTTCTCCCAAGATCACTTCCTTATTCTTACTTAGGTACTTTGTTAAGAATTCATCATTCGCAACCACATCGGAATCATAGAAATCAATTAATTGACTTTCATCAATCTCATAGGTTCTCTTTAAATCCAGCCGGATTGCCACCTTTTCATCAAAGGGAGTCTGATAGAAGGTATCGCCGATATCGCTCTCATAATAGACACTGGATATGGGTGCACGCCAATCGATGATAATATTTTCCTTCTTGCGGCGGATTCCCTTTTTCCCAATATAAAGGCAGGTCTCCTCGGAATCTCCCGCTTCCAGATAATCAATTCTTCCAAAATAGGGCTTCTTTAATGCTGCTATATTTTTATTCAGTGCCCATTCTAATTTTGACTTCAAATCCAGACCGATCACAAGGTCATTATGCAGCTCCGGATTATCGGAACGGTAATTATCATACAGTTCCTTTGTTTCCGCACTCAATTCCTTAAGCTGAATGGTATATTCCTCTATATTTTTCTGAATTAATGTGGTGCAACACTGTAGGTGCTTCTCCTCCTTCTCCCTTTCCATGACGGCGGAATTTTTGTTCATGGCCGGCGAAGCAGCTTGTGAGCTTGTCTTGCTGTCGGTTTCCTTCCTACTATCCGGTTTCCTATCTGATTTCCTGCCCGGTTTCCTATCTGGTTTACTTTCCTGCATAGCTACCTCCTCGAAATGCCAAAACCATATATTCTTATGAACCGCTCGGTTCTGTTCGATATCAGTTACTGTTCACACCCCGAGCAAAGTCTATCCTATGATTTCGACAAATGATATCCAATCCAATAAGGAGTATTTGCATTNNAAAGCGTCTCCGAATTCGGATATTATTTGTCGAAATCATAACATGATATACATAGTGGGGTGTGAACAGTAACACCGCTCGATATCATCTTATAACATTTTTAAAAAATTACTAGACTTTTTCTTATGGATGTGTTATGCTGCATAATGAAGTTTGCGAAAAAATAAGAGTTTTGCTTTACTTATCCGAAACGAGTTTTAGCTGTCAGAAGTGTCTGACAGCTTTTTTTATATGATGCACCAAATTTATTCGATATGCAAACTTGTCACGATCCCGTAGATTTATAATGTCTGACGCCAAATCTCCAGATAAAATAGGTCGGTATTGTAAAGGTACAAGCAGCCACGGGCAATAGCATATAGAGCCTGTTTGTGGTTCTGCAGGTTAGATAAAGGAATGGATAATATTGAAATAATGCATAGGGCACAAGATAGGTGCAAAATTTTAATACTCCTTTCCCATAGATATTCAATGGGTACATTCCAAACTCTCTGCCCCCATCGGTCAGGATATTCATAAACTCCAGACCCTCCAGGGTAAAGAAGCAGATACTTGCATATATCACAAAGAGGGACCCAAAGACAATACTTCCGCCAAGGATCATCAGAACCAAAGTAATCACTTTATCGAAGCTCCATGTAATCTCGATTGTTTTAACCGCGTAGAATAAAATAACGACCGCCTGAAGCAGCCGGCCAACTCTGGATAATTCGATTTTACCGGCCAGCACAAGAAAGATCTCATTCCTCGGTCTTAGCAGGATCCGGTCAAATTCACCATTGGCAATCGTTGCCGCAAATAGATCGAAACCTCTTACAAAGGTTTCCGCTAGCGTAAATCCCATAAGAACGATAGAAAAACATAGTAATATTTCACTGAATTCGTAGCCCTGCAGCTGATGGAATCTCTGGAACATAAAATAAATTCCAAGAAACACATTAAAGGATATCAGGAACTGTCCCAACGTTGTTAACAGAAACGATACTTTATACTGCATCAGGCTTTTTATATGAATCGTTAGGAAATGCCGATATAATTTCATTACTTTTTCCTTTCCCGCACGTTTTTTTTCGCATTACTCTCCATTCTGCCGTTACCTGCGAATTTGGGCGGCAACGCAAAAAGCCGGAAGAACAAGGAGTGAGCACCACTGTGCGAACTTCGCAGTTCTTCCCGTGTGAACTGGTTTTTGTAATGGCTCGCAGTTTTTTGCGAGACTATTCACACTACCCTCCTTGCACCACAACCCGCTTTAATGCCTTCCCCATGAGCAATTTTCCGAGAACAATCAATATCACAACCCAGAACAATTGCAGACCGAACCGGTAATAGATCTCTTCACCAACAATATCACCGGAATAGATTCGTAAAGGAACATTCTGCATCGAAGCAAAGGGCAGAAGCTCGATCACACGGCGAAGGTTATCCGGCAGAAACGGCAGTGGAATCACCGCGCCGGATAAAAACTCAACCGCTGATACCGCTGCCAGCTTCACACCGGTCGGTGAAAGCGTGAAAAAGGTTGCGATATAGACAAGCATGCCAAATGCTACGACAACCAGATACCCTAAAATCATAGTAATCAAAAACCAGAATGCAGCGCCTACATTCACCGGCAGTCTCATTCCATAGGGATCGGGCAACAAAGCTGCCACGATCAGGATCGGAAAACATCGCAGTAATGCTTTAGATAACCGGTTTGCCATATTTCTGGTGAACCACATGTCATATAGATTGATCGGACGACAGATTTCATAAGCAATTCCGCCGTCCATAATAAGCCGGAAGATATCGTTATCAAAAAACCAGGTCATGAATAATGCCAGGAACGCCTGCTGCAGCCACATATAGGAAGATAATGCCTGAAAGCTCATGGGAAATGCTTCTGCATCCGCTGCATAGAAGGCTTGATACATTAATATCAGCATAGCTCCCCAGGCGAACTGTGTTACAATACCTGCAAGAGCCGCCGCCCGATATTGCAAACCTGCAATAAATCGCATACGAAAGAAGGAGATATATTTCTTCATTTCTGTTTCCTTTCTTCTTATTATTTCTTGTAGGATTTAAGCCATTCTCTTATTCCATCGGCGCTAAATCTTATATTCCTGATAGAGTCCCGCCACGATCTCATCAATCGACGGACCTCCCACCGAGATATCCTTTACTTCTACCTGCTCCGAGATATCAGAAATCGCCTCCGATACCGTTATCCGGCTTAAATCCACATCAAAGACAGCTTGCTGCTTCTCGTCCTTAATTGTCCGTAAGCCTTC
>DOWG01000295.1:0-814 GCA_003519685.1 Lachnospiraceae bacterium | reverse complement strand
TGCATATCATGCGTGGTCAGGATCACCGTTGTGTTATGCTTTTTATTACGCTCCAGAATGAAATCCCGAACGGCTAATTTTGATACCGCATCCAGACCGATCGTCGGTTCATCCAGAAATAGGATCTTCGGGCTATGCAAAAGGGAAGCTGCAATTTCGCACCGCATCCTCTGCCCTAAGGATAGCTGTCTGGCAGGAGTTCGAATGATCTGCTCCAGATTCAGCAAGGTTACCAATTCCTCCAGGTTATTACGGTATATCACGCTTGGTATACGATAAATATCCCGTAACAATTCAAAGGAATCGATCACCGGCACATCCCACCATAATTGGGAGCGCTGCCCGAAAACGACTCCGATCTCCTTCACATGTTCAATTCTTTCTTTCCATGGAACTCTTCCGTTGATGATGCAGGAGCCTGTATCCGGCGTTAATATACCGCTTAACACCTTGATCGTACTGCTCTTACCCGCACCGTTTGGTCCGATATACCCGACCATTTCCCCATCCGCAATGGTAAAGGAGATGTCATCGAGTGCCTTGATGCATTCATATTGCTTATGAAATAAAGCTTTAAATGCCTCAGAAAAACCGGCATTGCGCCGGCTGACCTGAAAGGTTTTTGAGATGTGTTTCACTTGAATCATATTATTTTCCTCCTGGTAGTTATATTAAAATATCTTGCCAAGTAATACTGTACCACTATCGATACAAAGAGAAGTAAATTGTACCACTTTTTATGTAACTAGTCAATCAACATTTCCCATAAAAAGTTATTGTTCATAAAAAAGGTTACTGTTCACACCTTAATAAA
>DOWG01000058.1:3706-11517 GCA_003519685.1 Lachnospiraceae bacterium | reverse complement strand
AAATCTGAATCGCCATAATCAATGCTCTCTGTCATCTTCACTTCATTACCATTTTCATCAAGAACTGTAACATCCAGTGCCAGGGATTGAAGTTCTTTTAATAGTACCTTGAAGGATTCTGGAATTCCTGGTTCTGAAATATTTTCACCTTTAATAATAGCTTCATAAGTCTTAACACGGCCGGTAACATCATCGGATTTTACGGTCAGGATTTCCTGAAGGATATAAGCTGCGCCATAAGCCTCCAGAGCCCAAACCTCCATCTCACCAAATCTCTGTCCGCCGAACTGTGCTTTGCCACCGAGCGGCTGCTGTGTTACTAACGAATAAGGTCCTGTCGAACGCGCATGAATCTTATCATCAACCAGATGGTGAAGCTTCAGATAATGCATGAAACCAACCGTAACCGGACCGTCAAAATATTCACCGGATCTGCCGTCCCGTAATCTTACCTTACCGTCACGGTTAATCGGAACACCCTTCCAGTCTTCCCTGTTTTCCGGATGATTCTTAAGATAATCCAGTAAATCAGGATCCAGTTGATCCTTATATTTTGCCTCAAATTCTTCCCAGGAAGTATTCGCATAGTCATTCGCAACTTCCAGAGTATCCATAATATCAAATTCATTTGCACCATCAAATACCGGCGTAGAGATATCAATACCTAGAACTCTCGCTGCCAGAGATAAATGGATCTCAAGAACCTGACCAATATTCATACGGGAAGGTACACCCAGAGGGTTAAGGACAATATCCAGCGGCCTTCCGTTTGGTAAAAACGGCATATCTTCCACCGGTAATACACGGGAAACAACACCCTTATTACCATGGCGGCCTGCCATCTTATCGCCGACTTGAATTTTCCTCTTCTGTGCAATATAAACACGAACCGTTTCATTTACACCCGGAGAAAGCTCATCGCCGTTCTCTCTTGTAAATACCTTCGCATCTACGATAATACCATATTCTCCATGCGGAACACGAAGGGAGGTATCTCTTACTTCTCTTGCTTTTTCGCCAAAAATAGCCCTAAGCAGGCGCTCCTCCGCTGTCAGCTCGGTTTCGCCCTTCGGGGTTACCTTACCAACCAGGATATCTCCGGCACGAACCTCTGCACCAATGCGGATAATACCTCTTTCATCCAGGTCCTTCAGTGCATCATCACCGACACCGGGTACATCACGGGTGATTTCTTCCGGTCCCAGCTTCGTATCACGGGATTCTGCTTCATATTCTTCTATATGAATGGAGGTGTAAACATCCTCCTGAACCAAACGTTCACTTATTAATACTGCATCCTCGTAGTTATATCCTTCCCATGTCATAAATCCAATCAGAGGGTTCTTTCCAAGTGCCAGCTCACCCTTTGACGTAGAAGGTCCATCTGCGATAACCTGGCCTGCCTCAACCCGGTCTCCTTTATTAACAACCGGTCTCTGATTGATGCAGGTACCCTGGTTACTCTTTGCGAATTTAATCAAACGATAATTGGATTTTGTATTATCATCATTTTTAATTGTAATTTCTTTTGCTACTACACGCTCAACAACGCCGGCTTTTTTTGAAACAATGCAAACACCGGAGTCAATCGCAGCTTTCGCTTCAATACCGGTTCCTACGGTAGGCGCTTCGGTGAATAATAGCGGCACCGCCTGACGCTGCATGTTGGCACCCATCAAGGCACGGTTCGCATCGTCATTCTCCAGGAAAGGAATCAAAGCAGTCGCCACAGAGAATACCATCTTTGGTGATACGTCCATGTAGTCTACCTTTTCCTTGTCGTAGCTGGAGGTTTCCTCCTTAAAACGACCGGACACGCTGTTATTAATGAAATGTCCTTCTTCATCCAAAGGCTCATTCGCCTGTGCAACAATATATTTATCCTCTTCATCCGCGGTCATATAGACTACTTCGTCTGTAACTCTCGGACTGAGCGGCTCTGTTTTATCCACTTTACGATAGGGAGCTTCAATAAAGCCATATTCATTAATTCTTGCATAAGTTGCAAGGGAGTTAATTAAACCTATGTTAGGACCTTCCGGAGTCTCAATCGGGCACATTCTTCCATAATGGGAGTAGTGAACATCTCGAACCTCGAATCCGGCTCTATCACGGGACAGACCGCCCGGTCCCAAAGCAGACAAACGTCTCTTATGTGTCAGCTCGCCGAGTGGATTGTGTTGATCCATAAACTGAGACAGCTGTGAACTGCCGAAGAATTCTTTAACGGCAGCGGTAACGGGTTTGATATTAATTAATGACTGCGGACTAATGCTCTCAATATCCTGCGTTGTCATTCTCTCTCTTACCACCCGTTCCATTCGGGAAAGACCGATCCGGTATTGGTTCTGCAATAACTCACCAACCGCACGGATTCTTCTGTTTCCTAAATGATCGATATCATCCGCATAGCCGATATCGTATTCAAGATGGATATTATAGTTAATCGAAGCAATAATATCCTCTCTGGTAATATGCTTCGGCACTAACTCACTTACATTCTTTTTAATTGCTTCTCTAAGATCTTCTGCGGTTGTATTTTCTTCTAATATTTTCTTCAGAACCGGATAATAAACCAGTTCTGTTATACCAAGTTCCTTCTTATCTATATCCACATAACTGTTAATATCAACCATCATGTTGGAGAGAACTTTGACATTATGTTCTTCCGCTTGTACCACAACCGATGGAACTGCGGCATTCTGAATCGATGTTGCAAGTTTGTCAGTAACCTGTGTCCCTGCCTCTGCAAGGATCTCACCGGTTGATCTGTCTACAACATCTTCTGCCAGCACATATCCGACGATACGATTGCGGAAGGCCAGTTTTTTATTAAATTTGTATCTTCCTACCTTTGCAAGATCATATCTTCTGGCATCAAAGAACATACTATTCAGTAAAGACTCTGCGTTTTCCACTGCCAGAGGCTCCCCTGGACGCAGCTTTTTATATAACTCTAATAAACCATCGTGATAGCTGCCCTCCGGATCCTTCGCTGTACTGGGATCCTTCGCCAGGCTGGCTAAAATTTTAGGTTCCTCGCCAAACAATTGCTTGATTTCTTCATTCGTTCCATATCCCAATGCCCGAATGAATGTTGTAATTGGAACTTTTCTGTTACGATCGACACGAACATAGAACACATCGTTGGAATCGGTTTCATACTCCAACCATGCACCCCGATTGGGAATTACAGTAGCCGAAAATAATCTCTTACCTATTTTATCATGATCTATTGCGAAATATATTCCGGGGGAACGTACTAACTGGCTTACGATGACTCTTTCCGCACCATTGATAACAAAGGTGCCGGTTTCCGTCATTAAAGGTAAATCTCCCATGAAAATATCATGCTCATTAATTTCGTTATTTTCTTTATTATGAAGTCTTACCTTTACTTTTAAAGGAGCTGCATAGGTTGCATCTCTTTCCTTACATTCTTCAATCGTATATTTGATATCTTCCTCACATAATGAGAAATCAACGAATTCCAAACTTAGATGTCCGCCATAATCGGAAATCGGAGAAATATCATCAAACACTTCCTTTAATCCCTCATCCAGAAACCATTGGTAAGAATCCTTTTGTACCTCAATAAGATTGGGCATCTCGAGGACTTCCCTTTGCCTGGAGTAACTCATTCTAACATTATTACCAACCTTAATTGGATGCATTCTGTTTTTATCCATTGACGTTTTCACCCCTTGAATTTAATAAGTTTCACTCTTGAATAAAAAACTCTTTCCATTTCAAAGTTTATATGCTATAATATTAATAACTAGGCATATAACACCACAATAGTGCATCTTTCATACTAGCATACTTATTTTCTACTGTCAACTTAATTTTTTTAATTTTTATATACATATAAAACAATTCAAACAACCCGCTTTTACAGGCGGTTTTTTCTATTATTATGGTTATTATTGCCATCATTTATATGGTATAATCAAAACCGTAAACAAAAATTCCCCAGTGACGATGAGTGATTATCACTGGGGAATTTACTGTCTGCTTATTATAAATTACTTTAGAGTAACCTTAGCGCCTTCTGCCTCAATCTTTGTCTTAAGTTCCTCTGCCTCTGCCTTGGATACGCCTTCCTTAATTACCTTAGGAGCAGCATCTACAAGATCCTTAGCATCCTTTAATCCCAAACCGGTTATTTCACGAACAGCCTTGATAACCTTAACCTTGTTCGGACCAATCTCGGTTAACTCTATGTTGAACTCTGTCTTCTCTTCTTCCTCTGCACCGCCTGCAGGACCTGCTGCTACTACAACACCTGCTGCTGCGGATACACCAAATTCTTCTTCACATGCTTTTACTAAATCATTTAATTCTAATACAGTAAGGCCCTTAATAGCCTCAATAAATTCTTGTGTTGTCATTTTAATTTCCCTCCATTTAATATTTATTATCTGCCTATGGCAGAACGCACTCGGCGCCAGAGTTTGCCTTGGTAAACTCTTTGTTACAAGCGGAACTACTTTTTCATTCCCTTGTCATTAAAATTCACATTGCATTAAGCTGTTTTTTCTGCAATCTGCTTAAGCACACGAGCAAAGTTTGTAATCGGTGACTGCATACTTCCCAGCAATCTGGAAATAAGAACTTCTCTTGATGGAATTGTTGCAATAACCTTTATTCCATTTTCATCGTAGTAGGTTCCTTCTACAACACCGGCTTTAAACTCTAATTTCGGCATTGTCTTAGCACAATCATTTATAATTCTTGCAGGAGCGGTAGCATCCTCCAAACCAAAAGCTACTGCTGTCGGTCCTCCCAGATGTGGTGCTAATGCTTCAAAGTCCGTTCCTTTAAAAGCGAAGTTAAGCATTGTGTTCTTATATACCTTGTATACAACGCCGGCTTCTCTTAACTTTTTACGAAGCTCTGTATCTTCTGCAACAGTCAAACCACGGTAATCAACCAAAACAGCAGACTTTGCATCTTGGACATAACCTTTGATTTCTTCTACTACAGGTTGCTTTAACTCAATTTTTGCCATTACGTACACCTCCTTATAGCATACATAGAATATCAGATAAGCTGAATATGCGCCATGCATGGCGCACCAAAAAACCTCTTCCTGCCAAAGCAGAAAGAGGTTTTAATATCATAATACGATTCAAACCAACATTTCCTCGGCAGGCGGTTTCACCTTATGCCTTACGGCACCTGCTGTCTTCGGCAGTCTTTTTGGATTATAGCATGAACTATTCGATCATGTCAACCCATTTTTATAAAACAAATTAGCAAAACAGGATGTTTCAACCAAACTTTGTTGTATTCAGCTTAACGCCGGGGCCCATGGTAGAAACCAGGGTTACGCTTCTTAAATACTGTCCCTTAGCGGATGCCGGTCTTGCCTTAACAATTGCACCCATCAGAGTTGAGAAGTTATCCTGTAACTGCTCTTCGGTAAAGGAAGCTTTACCAACCGGTACGTGGATAATGTTTGACTTATCCAAACGATACTCAATCTTACCGGCTTTAATTTCTTTAATTGCTTTGGTAACGTCCATTGTAACGGTACCTGCCTTCGGGTTTGGCATTAAGCCCTTCGGCCCGAGTACACGTCCCAGACGACCTACAACACCCATCATGTCCGGTGTAGCTACCACTACATCAAAATCAAGCCATCCTTCATTCTGAATCTTTGGTATTAACTCATCTCCGCCAACAAAGTCAGCACCTGCTGCCTCTGCCTCAGCAACCTTATCGCCCTTTGCAAAAACAAGCACACGTACTGATTTACCTGTTCCGTGAGGTAATACTACCGCACCACGAACCTGCTGATCAGCGTGACGTCCATCAACACCCAGACGAATATGAGCTTCGATGGTTTCATCAAATTTTGCTACTGCAGATTTTTTTACTAAAGCAATTGCCTCTGCTGCATCATATTGAGTATCTCTGTCGATCATCTTTGCAGAAGCAATATATTTTTTTCCTCTTTTCATTCTATAAACCTCCTAGTGGTTATATCGGAAGAAAACAGAATACAATATGATCCTGTTGCAAAAACGCCTTACCGTCTTCGCTGCCAAAGCCGCTTCATGCATTTGGCATATCCTCCCACGTTAATAGATTGTCAAACACATAATCTCTTTCAATTATGTTGTTATATTCTAACTATTCTTCTACGGTGATACCCATACTTCTGGCAGTTCCTGCTACCATTCTCATTGCGCTTTCAACGCTGGCTGCGTTTAAGTCAGGCATCTTAATTTCAGCGATCTTTTTGAGATCTGCTTGAGAAATCGTTGCAACCTTCGCTTTGTTCGGTGTTGCAGAACCAGAATTAATCTTGCAATATTTCTTAAGTAATACAGCTGCCGGTGGTGTTTTTGTGATAAAGCTGAAGCTTCTGTCAGCGTATACAGTAATAACGACCGGAATAATCATTCCATCCTGATCTGCTGTTCTTGCATTAAATTCTTTTGTAAACTGGACAATGTTTACACCGTGCTGTCCTAATGCAGGTCCTACCGGAGGAGCCGGTGTTGCCTTTCCAGCAGGGATTTGTAATTTAATATAACCTGTTACTTTTTTTGCCATTATAGCATACCTCCTGATAAATGTGGTGTTTGCGGGGATTTCCCTCCCACGGTAACTGCCTAAATTGCTACATTCTCATTGCATACGTGAATGTTAATAACTATCTACTGACTTTTACGTCACTGAAACTGATTTCAACTGGTGTCTCGCGTCCAAACATATCTACGCTAATTGTGACGATCTGCTTATGGGTATTAATTTGCTTAATTACGCCTGCTGTATTTTCCCAAACGCCGGAAATAACGGTAACCGCATCACCAACTTCGAAATCAACCTCAACCGTATCCTCTTTAATTCCCATGCCTCGCATCTCTTCCTCAGACAGTGGAACCGGCTGCTTTGAATCCGGACCGACGAAACCGGTAACTCCTCGTGTATTACGGACAACATACCATACATCATCATTCATGACCATATGAAGTAATACGTAACCGGGGAACATCTTCTTCTGCACTCGCTTCTTAACACCATTCTTAACTTCAATGACTTCCTGCATCGGAACAGATACCTCCAGAATTTGATCCTGAAGCTTTCTATTTTCGATCATTTTCTCAATATTCGCTTTTACTTTGTTCTCATACCCTGAGTAGGTGTGAACAACGTACCAATTAGCTTCTGACATATTCTTCACCCTTATCCTAAAATTACGCCAATTCCCAGTTCAATCAAAGCATCGAGCGCAGAAATAATTAAACCCAAGATAACGGTTACGATTACTACAGCTATGGACTGTTTCGTAAGAGCTTCCTTGTCCGGCCAAACGATTTTCTTATACTCAGACTTCAGACCCTTGAACCAGCTTCTCTTTGAAGTTTTCTCGGTTGTAGTATTTGCCATATCTCCCATTTCGTCACTTCCCTTTCAGTTATAATTACTTTGTTTCCTTATGCAATGTGTGTTGTCTGCAGAATTTACAGTACTTCTTGGTCTCCATCCTGTCCGGATGTGCCTTCTTATCTTTTGTCATGTCGTAATTACGTTGCTTGCAATCGGTACACGCCAATGTAATTTTTACGCGCACAATTTCCACCTCCGATTTCTCTTTGTAGCGCAATTTACCGTTTACAAAGACCTTCCTTTATAAACCGCATTTTAGGCATAAAAAAAAAGCCCTCTTTCTTTGCTTACTTAATATAACACACCAAGGTAAGTTCGTCAACATATTTTTTACAATTTTTTATTTTAACTACTGAAGTGTTACTGTTCACACCCGCCATGTATATCATGCTATGATTTCGACAAATGTA
>DOWG01000058.1:0-3626 GCA_003519685.1 Lachnospiraceae bacterium | reverse complement strand
TGCTTCGGCTACTTCGGCGCATTGATTACCGAAAATTCACATATTCTTTCCAGTCCGCTTGAGGTTCGAACAATGACACTCGCTACCCCTTCCCGATGCGCCTTCACCTTTCCCTGCTTGGTTACGGTAACAATCTCTTCATCGGTACTGGTATAGGTTATCTGATCCGTGAAGTCCACCGGCTTAACAAAGGCCTGCAGCATGTACTGTTCTCCGGCAAGCATGGTAACATTCTTTCGAATCAATTTAAGATCGGTTACTTTTATGGTTTCAACCTTAATTTTCTTCACAGAATAATTGCCGCGGTAATCGGTCACAAATACGGTATATACTCCATCCTTTTTAACCTTAAAGCTGCCTTTTCCGTCCTTTAGCTCTATCAGAGTTCCTGCACCGGCCGGCAGAAATTCCTTGGCATTCTTTGATCCTGGCATATATTTGGCCCTCTTTATACCGCTTTGGTCTTCCTTTGCACGAACGTTAATAGTTCTTGTCTTATAATTATCTGCCACCAGATAGCTAATCGTCAGCTTCGGAGCCTTCACATCTTCCTTCACCTCATAGGCCTGTACGATTTCATTGCCTGCATAATCGGACAGGTAAAAGGTATAAATTCCTGCCTTTGTAACATACATCTGCCCGTCCTTCACCGGTGTCCCCACCGTTCCTCTTTTAAAATCCTCTAAGGTGTGCTCCCCATAGAGCCATTTCAACGTACGGACCTTGGAAGCCCCGATATCCTCTGTCTGTATGGTCACCTTCATTTTCTCCCGTTCATATGAGGTCTGAAAAGTCATCTTCGGCACTTCGGTATCCGTGACCACATCCTCCTGCGCCGCAAGTAAGAGATTGTATGCACTGGGAATTCCGGGATAAATCATAGAACCTTCCAGTCCCGGAATTCTCTTAATATTGTTTAAAATAAGCTCTTTTACTTTGGAAGGGTATGCTTTCTGGCTATAGGAATACACGAGTGCCGCAACTCCGGATACCTGCGGCGCAGCCATTGAGGAACCGCTCATGGATGCATAACCCCCTATAATAGTACTGACGATATCCTCTCCCGGCGCTGCAAGATCCACGGTTGACGATCCATAGTTGGACAGGCTTGTGAGCTTTCCTGCGGAATCGACAAAAGTCACGGTTATCAGATTATCCAGCTCTAAATTAGCCGGATAGATCGGATGCTTATTATTATCTAAGCCATCGTTTCCGGCCGCTGCAACAAACAGCATGTCGGATTCCCTCATGACCTGTTCCAGCCCCTCGATATATTCGTTCGTACCCCAGCTCAGATTGCAGATATCCGCACCCATCATGGTGGCATATTTAATTGCTTCAATCGCATTCGATATTTTGCCGTCTCCATCCGGACCGCCGTTAATTTTTAACGGCATTATTTTGATCTTGATATTGGATGCAACCCCGGCAATTCCTATCTTATTATTGGCTACCGCTCCGATGATCCCCGCCACATGTGTCCCATGGTTATCATTATCCTTCGGATCAGCCATGTTCTTTCCGCTTGCCTTCGAATACCGGTAGTGGCAGACGGTGGCATCATTGTTATAGAAATCCCATCCGTTGACATCATCAATATAGCCGTTATTATCATTATCGATCCCGTCTCCCGGTATTTCTGCCTGGTTAACCCATATGTTCTCCGCCAGATCCGGATGATTGGTATCTACTCCGGTATCGATCACTGCGACAATTACCTCTCTGGCTTCACGGCCGATAAGCTTATTCCACGCCTCCGCGACATCCATATCCACATCATTTACCGAAGTTTTGATTGATTTTCCGGAGGTGATCGGATTCCGGTAATAGCCCGGATTATCAATTGCCCATTGCGCTTCGGCGTAAGTATCATTGGTTTCAGCCGCTTTGACCGGCTGCTGTTGGTTTATAAAAAGCAAGAATAAGATGATTGCCAGACCAATGACAATATTCTTATGCATGCTCTGATTTCTTCCATACTTCATAGATATCTCCATTTCCACTAGGTATTTCCACCTTTCCCATTGTATCGTATTCCATGAAATTGGCATTTATGTGGCAGAATCAAGATTCATCAAAACTTTGCAGACAAATTAATTGATCCTATCATAGACTTTTTTCTTTCTTTTTACAACATATTTATACATTAAATACGAAGTCCTGACAATTCCTACGTAAGTACTATTCCATAATTTGGTCGTGCAATTTAAAGATTTTATGGTATAATGTAGTAAGTATACGAATATTAGTAGTTTTGGCAGCAAAAGGAGTAAAATTATATGCACACTAAGAATAATTGTAAAGCTAGTGCAACTTGCGAAAAGGATTTCTGGGATAAACTGCAGACTGAAATCATGTTATCCAATCAAAATCTAACGCAAGATGATATGCGGGCTTTGATTGAACAAAGCTTTCTTTTCTCATTATTTTTCCGCGATTGCTCCCGGTTAGAAACATTTGGCTTTCAGTCCTTACTGCAAATCAAAGACTACGGTTATGTTATCCTGCTGGATTTTGAATCTTCCACCCAGTTTATTCATCCGGAAAGTATGAATACGCTTACGCTTCACCATTATATAAGGGACATCTTAAAAGATACGAACCATGCCGTTGGTCCTTTAATCGGAAAACGCATTAGCATACTGGTATCCTATGATGTAAAGAATACCGCGGATAAAGTCCATGAAGAAGAGCTGGCAGATGCTTTTTCTTACTATGAAGAGGAAAGCCTCTCGATTGCGGATTCTCTTATTGACACTTTACATAATAAGTATCATCTTTCCGTCGCCATCGGCATCGGCGGGGTAACGCGTTTTCATTCCATTCACTCCTCCTTTATTGAGGCACTATACACCCTGCAATTTTGCAAACCAAATCACCGGGTGCATGTGAAAGAGACCGATAAGTTACGGGACAATATCCAATTCGACTATTTTGAAACAGAGAAGCATATGCTGGATGCAATTCGTTTGGGGAAAGCAGAGGCTTATGATTACTTTGGAATTCTTATGAACTGGATTCGTCCTATGAATGATACCGCGAAGCGTAACCACATATTAGAGATTCTGGTTATGTCCGCTCATGCTATGAGAATTGATAATACGAACGATGTGAAATATTATAATTATGTTGGAAGCAGCAAAGGATTATTGGAATATACCGGTATGCAGCTCATCGAATGGGCCTATAACCAGTTTATCCATATTACCGGTTATGAAAAACCACAGAATACGATCGACTATTCCAACAAGGTAGTGCAGGTAACCAAGGAATACCTGGAAGCGCATTATACCGAAGATATTACTTTGGAGGATGTTGCCGCGCAGGTAAATGTCAGCCCGCAATACTTTAGCAAGCTGATCAAGAAGAACACCGGTTTTAACTTTATCGACTGGCTCTCCATGATGCGGGTCAGAAAAGCCAAGGAGCTTCTGAACAATTCCAGTCTGACCGTAAAAGAAGTATGCTATATGGTGGGCTATAAGGATCCCAACTACTTCAGCAGAATCTTTAAGAAGAGAGTCGGGATAACACCGAGTGAGTACATAAAAAACAGTACCTCCTTAAAAAGCAAAGGATAATTCTAAGAGAAATAAGAAAATGCATATACAACGGATCGATACGAT
>DOWG01000112.1:1043-3974 GCA_003519685.1 Lachnospiraceae bacterium | reverse complement strand
AAAGGTATCAAACTCATCGTTATACTCGCCTTCTATACCCTTGGGAGCTTCCTCATGCAGATCTGAATCGAGCTTAATGGAACGGTACCGCTTCATACCAGTTCCGGCAGGTATCAGTTTACCGATAATAACATTTTCTTTCAGACCAATCAGAGGATCCACCTTACCCTTAATTGCTGCCTCCGTAAGAACCTTCGTCGTCTCCTGGAAGGATGCGGCAGACAGGAAAGAATTTGTCGCAAGAGATGCTTTCGTAATACCAAGCATGACCTGCTTGCCGTCTGCTGGTTCTAAGCCCTGTGATTTCAGCTTCTCATTTTCATCATAGTATTCAAGGATATCCACCAGGGTCCCGGGTAAGAAACTCGAATCCCCGTTGTCTTCTATGCGAACTTTTTTCAGCATCTGACGAACGATAACCTCGATATGCTTATCGTTAATTTCAACACCCTGCAGACGGTAAACTCTCTGAACCTCCTGGATCATATAATCCTGAACGGAACGTACTCCCTTAATCTTAAGAATATCATGAGGATTTACGCTACCTTCTGTCAATTCATCGCCGGCCTCCAGAGTATCTCCGTCCGAAACCTTAATTCTGGAACCATAAGGAATGAGATAGGACTTGGATTCCGCCGTTTCATTATTGGTAACAATAACTTCACGTTTCTTCTTTGTATCTTTGATTGTTACAACGCCGCCGAACTCTGCAATAATTGCAAGTCCCTTTGGCTTTCTTGCCTCAAAAAGCTCCTCGACACGAGGAAGACCCTGTGTAATATCGTCACCTGCAACACCGCCCGTATGGAAGGTACGCATCGTAAGCTGTGTACCGGGCTCACCGATGGACTGTGCAGCGATAATACCGACTGCTTCTCCTACCTGTACGGCTTCTCCGGTTGCCATATTCGCACCGTAGCATTTTGCACAGATACCAAGACGGGATGTACAGGTCAAAATCGTACGAATCTTAACTTTTTCAACACCGGTTGCAACAATTTTAGCCGCGCGTTTCGGTGTAATCATATGATTTGCCTTAACAATTACACTTCCATCCGTATCACAAATGGTTTCGCAGGAATATCTACCGGTAATTCTCTCTTCCAGGGTCTCTATCACTTCTTTACCGTCGGTAAATGCCTTGATCCACATACCCGGAATCTCTTCGTCATGTTCATGATCATAGCAATCTGTTTCACGAATAATCAAATCTTGCGCAACGTCGACCAGACGACGGGTCAGATAACCGGAGTCAGCGGTACGAAGTGCGGTATCGGAAAGACCTTTTCTTGCACCGTGAGCAGAGATAAAGTACTCCAATACGTCAAGCCCTTCACGAAGATTGGACTTGATCGGTAGCTCAATGGTACGTCCGGAGGTATCTGCCATCAAACCACGCATACCTGCCAGCTGCTTAATCTGTTTATCCGAACCACGGGCACCGGAGTCGGACATCATCTTAATATTGTTAAACTTATCAAGTCCGTTTAGCAGTGTATCGGTCAGAAGATTATCGGCTTCCTTCCAGGTATTAATAACGGCATTGTATCGCTCTTCCTCGGTCATCCTACCACGTTTGTATTCCTTGGTAATAGTCTCAATCGTTGCTTCCGCATCGGCTAAAATCTGTTTCTTCTCTGCCGGCACCTTCATGTCGGAGATGGAAACGGTCATTGCCGCTCTTGTTGAGAATTTGTAACCCATGCTCTTAATATTATCCAGGATTTCAGCGGTCTGTGTTGAACCGTGAATATTGATACATTTCTCAAGTATTTGCTTTAATTGTTTCTTGCCTACCAGGAAATCAATCTCAAGCTTGAGGAAATTCTCGTCCTTGCTTCGGTCAACAAAGCCCAGATCCTGCGGAATGATTTCATTGAATATGAAACGGCCCAGGGTTGACTCAATGATTCTGTGCTCTTCAACGCCATTCTTATTGATGCCGCTTTGTCTTACCTTGATAATTTCCTGCAAACTGATCACTTTATTTTCATAAGCAAGAATTGCTTCATTTACACTCTTATAGAAAGGAATTGCACTGCCTTCCGTATCCCTGATGATTGTCAGGTAATAGATACCAAGAACCATATCCTGTGACGGTACCGCAACCGGCGCACCATCCGAAGGTTTTAACAGGTTGTTTGGTGACAGTAATAAGAAACGGCATTCCGCTTGTGCTTCTACGGAAAGAGGCAGATGGACCGCCATCTGGTCACCATCGAAGTCTGCATTATAGGCGGTACATACCAACGGGTGAAGCTTAATTGCTTTCCCTTCTACCAGCACCGGTTCAAATGCCTGAATACCAAGTCTATGCAGCGTAGGAGCACGGTTTAACATAACCGGATGTTCGCGAATAACTTCCTCTAAGACGTCCCAAACCTCCGGCTGCAGTCTCTCCACCATCTTCTTCGCTGATTTTATATTATGCGCAGTTCCTCTTGCTACTAACTCTTTCATAACAAAAGGCTTAAACAATTCGATTGCCATTTCCTTTGGCAGACCGCATTGATACAGTTTAAGCTCCGGACCTACCACGATAACGGAACGCCCTGAATAGTCAACACGTTTACCAAGCAGATTCTGACGGAAACGCCCTTGCTTACCCTTTAACATATCGGAAAGTGATTTGAGCGGACGATTTCCCGGACCGGTTACCGGTCTTCCCCGTCTGCCGTTATCAATAAGAGCATCCACAGCCTCCTGCAGCATTCTCTTTTCATTACGTACAATGATATCCGGTGCGCCAAGCTCAAGCAGTCTCTTAAGACGATTATTACGGTTAATAATTCTACGATACAAATCATTCATATCGGAAGTCGCGAAACGGCCGCCATCCAGCTGTACCATCGGACGCAGATCCGGCGGAATAACAGGAATCACAGTAAGAATCATCCACTCCGGTTTATTGCCGGATTCACGGAATGCTTC
>DOWG01000112.1:392-901 GCA_003519685.1 Lachnospiraceae bacterium | reverse complement strand
ATATAGGAAGCAAAATACAATACTTTTTCCAGGGTTCTTGGAGAAAGGTCCAAGATAAGCCCCATACGGCTGGGTATTCCTTTGAAATACCAAATGTGCGATACCGGGGCAGCCAGCTCAATATGCCCCATTCTTTCACGACGTACACTGGCCTTCGTAACTTCAACACCACAGCGGTCGCAGACTACGCCTTTATAACGGATTTTTTTATATTTACCACAATGACATTCCCAGTCCTTGCTGGGCCCGAAGATTCTTTCACAGAACAGGCCGTCTTTTTCCGGCTTTAATGTTCTGTAATTAATTGTCTCCGGTTTTCTGACTTCCCCTTTGGACCATTCTCTGATCTTTTCGGGGGAAGCCAAACCAATCTTAATTGCATCGTAGCTTATTTGTTGTTGCTCAACATTTATATTTTCAGGCATTCTTTGGCACTCCCTTCGTTCATACATGTTTACAGGAACATGCATCCTGTTCCCATTAATGCTCGATAACAGAAACAAGCAGTT
>DOWG01000112.1:0-361 GCA_003519685.1 Lachnospiraceae bacterium | reverse complement strand
TATATTTACACGACAGAAACAGGAACCTTGTTTCTGTATTATCAGACAGAAGCTTGCTAATGGTTCTGCTATACATGATTACAGTTCCTATTCCATTTCTTAAGGAATAAGTTCCGGATTTATCAGGTTATTCCTCTTCATCATCATTTTCATTCTCATTGTAAAAATCATCACTGAGAATATCTACCGGTTCATCATCCGCCTGCTCTTCCGTTTCCTCTTCATAAACATCAAATACATCCGTATCGACTTCTTCTGTATTTGTCTTAGTGAAACCTGCATCCTCATAGCCTTCATCATATCTGAAATTATTATTATCGCCCTCAATTAAAGGTGTCAAATCTGAATCGCCATAATCAAT
>DOWG01000223.1:5462-18380 GCA_003519685.1 Lachnospiraceae bacterium | reverse complement strand
GTTACTGTTCACTCCCCACATTAATTTATTATGAAAAGTGACGAAATTTATTTTTTTATTTTGTGGATAACAAGATTTGAGGAAGATAATCATGTTTATGGTTATCTTCCTCCTTTCTTTTTGATGGGATTTATCCACATCCAAGGTCTAATCACTCGAATATTTGATGGTTTCAGGCACTTTTTTCATTTTTTAATCATGTATAACAACAGTTATCCACCGTCAAATTGCCAGTACTCAAACAACCTCAAATTCGCACATTACAAAGATTTATGATATACTTTTTTCAGAAAGCGGGGACGATTTATGACCAAAAAATTTGATAATAATTTCGATATTCGAGATAAAGTCATTGCAGGTCTTGAAAGAGAAAATAAAATACAACAGGAACTTATTAATGAACAGAAAATCATGATAAAGATACTGGAAGATCAGGTGTCAGAATTAACAAGATTAATGGAAAAAATTTTAAAAGCATGACAGAAAGGCTAATTGCATGAATACTTCCTTTGAATACATCACTACTCTTGAATATCGTTTAAAAGCAGCCACCGCAGAAGTGATGGCTTTTAAGTCTGGCGAAAAGTATATCAAAATGCAGGAAGAATATCTGAAAGAACTCCGTCATTTAGAACGTATCATCAAGAGATTAGAGGAAGAACTCTCCATTGCTCATAGCGAAACCATCTCCGTTCGCAATCAGTGGTTTGAAATTTTTGAAGAACTCCAGAAGGAATTCGAACACAAACTGAGCATTTCCAAAAAGTTAAATAAACAGCTGGAAAAAAGAGCATTAAGCGCGGAGCAACAGTTAGCTGATTTACGAAACAAAGTAACAGAACAGCGATATAAAATATATGATTTAGAAACAGAACTGGAAGAAGAAAAAGGGAAGAATCTGAAATTAAGAGCGCAAAATAACCGCGACTATGAGAATTCTTCTCTTCCTTCTTCAAAATTAATCAAAAATAAGAAAATCGCAAACAGCCGAGAAAAGACAGGGAAAAAGCCAGGCGGTCAGCCTGGGCACCAAGGACACTGCAGAAAAAAGCAGGTTCCCACATCAGAGCCGGTCTTGCTGCCAGCTCCGCAGGAAGTTCTCGATGATCCGGACTTTAAGAAGACATCAAAAACCATTGTGAAACAGCTCGTTGGAATTCGTCTGTTACTTGATGTAACAGAATATCGTGCCGACGTTTACTATAATTCCAAAACGGGTGAACGGATACATGCCGCATTCCCTGCCGGAGTTGTGGATGACGTGAATTATGATGGAAGTATCAAAGCCTTTTTGTTCCTGCTGAACAATGAATGCTGTACTTCCATTGATAAAAGCAGAAAATTTTTGTCTGACCTGACAGGCGGACAGCTAAACATATCAAAAGGCATGATAAATAAACTCAGCAAAGAGTTTGCCGAAAAATCAGAGCAGGAACGAAAAACAATGTTTGCAGATATGCTGCTGTCACCAATCATGCATACCGACTGCACCAATGCAAAGGTGAATGGAAAAAGTGCATATGTATTTGTATGTGCAACACCAGATGGGAAAGCCATGTACTTTGCCCGTGAGAAAAAAGGGCACGAAGGCGTGAAAGGGACTGTAGTTGAAGATTACCAAGGAACTCTGGTTCATGATCATGAAAGCACCTTTTTCAACTATGGCAGCAACCATCAGGAGTGTCTTGCACATGTCTTACGTTATCTCAAAGACAGCATGAGCAATGAGCCTGACCGTACCTGGAATAAAAAGATGCATTCACTAATACGGAAAATGATTCATTATCGAAATAATCTTCCACCTGAAACAGACTGCAGTATGGAAAAAATCGCGGAATTCGAAAGCCGGTACGAAGAAATCCTCCACAAGGCAAAGGAAGAATACGAATACATCCCGCCAAATAAGTATTACAAAGAAGGGTACAATCTGTACTTGCGAATGGAAAAGTATATGCCCAATCATCTACTGTTTCTGCACGATTACAGAATTCCCACAACCAATAATGAAGCCGAAAGGCTTCTAAGAGGCTATAAACGAAAACAGGTGCAGGCCGTGTCATTCCGGAGTCAAGCGAGTATCGATTATCTCTGTCAATGCATGAGCATGCTGATTAAGATGCGCAGAAATGAAGAACAAAATGTATTCGATAGAGTATCCAGAACCTTTGGATAAGATAAAACCGATGGCTTTGACTGAAATCAGTCTACACCATCGGCTTTTTTAATTCAAGGTCACCTCTGAACAGTAACAATATTATGATTAGGGTGTAAAAACTTATAATTTCATGATTCACATAAACCTCATTTTCTGGTATAATAGAGACAAGATATCTGATAATAATGAGGTGGATATATGTCTTTCAAAACAAATGATAACCATCAGGACATATATAGAAACCTGTTTCCGTAATGGGATAGATATTTTTACTGCTTTGACGAAACTGGCAAGTAGAAGTCCTTATACGGTTACAGAACTACTTGGAGAAGTATGATCTTCGCCTAATTGTAGTGGCTACGCAAGAACACTTATGATACACTATCAGAATAAAGAAAGTCATTTCACAAATAAGATTAAGGAGGAAATCATGGAATATACCAAAAACGATTGGAAACTCTTTAGAGTTCGAATTGTTGACTGGCAGGAAGCTTATATGGACAAGCTCAATAAAGAGTATATAGCGCTTTTAAATGCGGATGCCAACGCCTCTGATAAATTTTGGGAGTTAGAAAAACGAATTCGGAAAGATAAAAGAAAACCTGGTGTTATTTTAAAAATGAGCAAGCAGGATTTGATTATTGATCTTGTTTCACTTATCAATGACAATGTCATTGGAATGGAAGATCTCGAAGAATTTAGCGATGGATTGAAAGAAACAGTTAAAATATTTATTGGGAGATAACTCCAGAGAGGAATAGAAAAATGTCAAAAGCATTTGATGAATATATCTCAGACAAACCAGAGATAAACATTATTTCAAAAGAAGATTTATCATTATTAAAAATCAAATTGGGCAAAAGCCATCGTAAAGAGTCTGATTGGGCAGCCATAAAAGATATGCTGAATTCACATGATGTAATAACAGTAAATATCCGAAAACCTCAACGAGGAATCAAGTCTGTCAACGGTGTTTTGTGTGAAGATAATAGTCTGATCGTGTTCACGAACATAGATGACTGTGAGAAACACATACAATATTTACATTCCACAACCACGCTTGACCGCTTTGTAAACATTGGCTCTCTTCCGTTTGAATCAGTAATAGAAATTTCTAATCAAACCGGGATGAAGGTATACATTGATTTGGTTGATGAAAAAAATCAACGAATTATTATTTATAGTCCACAATTAAAAAAACTAGAAACTGCAATATTAGCTGATAGGAATTGAGAAGTTGCAGATATAATTCGGGGCAGGAATAATTCCTGCTCCATTTTAATCTCTATTTGACTGTGAATAGTAACGTTAAAAGAAACAACGGCATGTCAGGCAATGGGACGAATCGGCATGCTCTATAAAATCGAAGAGCTGATTCGTGATAAGTCTCCAGAAGAAAAATATATCGAGCGTCAAAAGCAGTCAAAACCGCTTTTAGAGGCTTTCTTTGAGTGGCTTCATTCCCTGGAAGATGCTGTAGATCGATCTTCCAAGATTGGAGAAGCCATTCTGTACACTTTAAACCAGGAACAATACCTATATAAAATTTTACCAATATACAATAAAAAGGTGGAATCAGAAATATCTAATCCCCATAGCTCAGAAGCTTTGTGGTCCCCATGATATTTTAGAGAATGCCCAGCTCCACAGCCTATTTCTAATAACTTTTTCCCGGATACATCACCAAAAAGATGACATTTTTCTTCCGATACAAATGCTCCATACATAGGAAGTGCAGTCGTACCGAGAACCTCACTTCCTTTCGTGTCCCAAAAAGAACGATTGGTTTTATGAATGTTGTCCTTGTCCATATCAACCAAAATGGCGTAACCGACTTCGCCGGCACCTATAATGTTAGTTCTGTGATTCGGATCCTTTTTCATAATGTTTCCCTCCATTAGTATTAATTTGAAGGTCAGGCGTGGAAATGTTTTTAACACTGTCCCCTCATTTCGAGCTAAAGAGGGCGCTATTCCGTGAAATCGACGGAATGCTCTTGAAAAAGCTGCTTGAGAATCGTATCCATAGCGTATCGCAACATCAATTATTTTTTCGCCCTTTTTAACATCTATTGCAGCCATTGTTAATCGCCTACGACGAATATATTCGGACAATGGAATTTGAGCTAAGAAAGAAAAAATTCGGCGAAATTCGCACTCCGAGCAGTTCGCTATCTTTGCTATTATATTATAATCAATATCACAAGATAGATTGTTTTCAATATAATCGATTGCTTGGTTTGGACTGATGTTAATGCAATGGGAGGAAGCGGCAATCAGAAGAGCTGGGTGATTGTATCCATTTTCTATGGTGCAATTGCATCAGCATTGTTTCTTCTTTGCTTTGCAAAAACAAAAGAACGTGTGGCGATTCAGAGTGACAAGAGTGAAAAGATTGGGTTTATTACTTCTTTTAAACTGATTTTGAAAAATAATTACTGGCTGCTTTTGGTGGGAATCTGGGTTAGCATGGTACTTGGAATGTCTATGAGTATGGGCGTGGGAACTTATTACGCAAAATATATTCTTGGCAGTGAAAACTATGCCGGATACCTTGGAGCACTGAGCATTGTTCCGGTACTGATCATCATGCCGCTTACAGCACCTTTGAATAGAAAATTCGGAAAACGTAATGTTGCGATGGTGGGAAGCTTTATCAGTCTTGCCGGACAGGCGCTCATGCTTCTTTCCCCGGCATCTGCTACCTGGCTGATGGTATGTGCAGTGATTAAGGGTATCGGTTCGGCTACGATGACAGGGACCATGTTTGCTATGATAGCAGATACCATCGAATATGGACAATGGAAAACAGGAATCCGTGTAGAGGGAATGCTCTATTCCAGCACGACCTTTGGAGCGAAGGTAGGAGCCGGAATAGGAAGTGCGGTAGCGCTGGCAATCATTGGAGCAGCAGGTTATGACGGACTTGCAGCGGTTCAGACTACAGAGGCTCTTGAAGCGATTAGGACACTATATCTGGTAGTACCGATACCATTTATGATTTTGATTCCGATAATTTACGGATTCTATAAGCTGGATAAGATTTATCCGCAGGTAATGGAAGATTTGAAAAAACGGGAAGCAGGCAAATAAAAATATATCTAGCAGGGGAGTAAAAGTAAATGGAAGATAGAAAATATGCAAGAGAGACTTTAGAAGCAATCAAAAAAAGACAATATTGGATGAGAGAGGGAGATCTGAACATTTTGATAAAGCCGATTCCGGAGACGGATGAGCCGGGCTTGATGGATCCGCGCTTTTATGACAGCGTGGCACCGATGATGAAAGGTGTGAAGGGTGCAATGGTCAAACTGGCAATGAAAGTAGGTGGAAAATCCAGGAGCAGTGTGGAAAAGGGAGCGAAACAGATGCGCAACATGATGAACGGAGTCAAAAGTATTCCGATTGTCGGTACGGTTGATGTGAAAGAAGAGACTGTGCGCTATGGGGCAGTGGAAGTTCCAATCCGCATTTATACACCAAAACAGAAGCCGGATGCCCTGGTGCCGGTGTTCTACTATATTCATGGAGGCGGCTTTGTGGCAGGCAGTATGGATGTCGTGGATGAAATGTGTAAGCTGGTGGTTGAGATTACCGGATGTGTTGCAGTACAGCCGGAGTACAGACTGGCACCTGAAAAACCTTATCCTTGTGGATTTGATGATTGCTATGCTGTTTTGCAATGGATTTATTCTCATGCCGAGGAGTTCAGCGGCGACCATGAGAAAATATGCATTAGTGGAGATAGTGCTGGTGGAAATCTTGCCGCGGTCTGTGCTATGAGAGACCGGGACGAAAAAGCGCATATGGTAAAAGCACAGGCGCTTCTCTATCCGACCGTGGATGCGGCTCACATGGAGGAAAACATGAAAAAAGCAATGGAGGTCTATGAGATTTCTGAAAAACATGCCGGTGTACTAAAGGAAATGTTTGGAATGATGAATGGTTCCTTAAGTAAGCCAACATTGAGCGAGTATCTTGGGGTAAAGGATGGCACAATCCCTTATATCAGCCCGTCTCTTGGAAACTTAGAAGGACTTCCGCCGACATTGTTGTTGATGGGCGAGTATGACTTTCTGAGGGTGGAAAATGATTTGTTCGCACAAAAATTAAAGAAAGCCGGAACGGAGGTAATGTATATCCGATACCGTGGAATCTCTCACGGATTTGCCGACCAGGTAGGCATCATGCCACAGGCTGAGGATGCATTGCAGGAAATTGGAGCCTTTATGATGGAGCATTTGACGAAATAGAGAATGGAGGATAACGATGGAAACAATGAAAAGGTTTGAGAAAGAAGCTCGTGAGCTTTTAGGACAAATGACGTTAGAGGAGAAAGCTGTAATTTTAAGCGGAAGCAACTTTTGGGAGACAAAAGATGTTGCCAGGTTAGGCATAGAAAAAGTAATGGTAACGGATGGACCTCACGGTCTGCGTAAGCAGGCGGGCGGGAGTGACCATCTTGGAATCAATGAGAGTGTGCCGGCAACCTGTTTTCCGACAGCGGCAGCCACAGCGTGCAGCTTTGATACGGAACTGCTTACACGGATTGGCGAGGCAATTGGAGAGGAATGCCAGCAGGAAAATGTAGCGGTACTGTTAGGTCCCGGCGTGAATATCAAGAGAAGCCCATTGTGCGGTCGTAACTTTGAATATTTTTCGGAAGACCCATATCTAACAGGAAAAATGGCGGCATCCATCATTCGCGGTGTGCAAAAGAAGGGTGTTGGAACTAGCTTAAAGCATTTTGCAGGCAATAATCAGGAAGCAAGACGAATGGTCATCGACTCGATTATTGACGAGCGTGCACTTAGGGAAATCTATCTGTCCGGTTTTGAGACGGCGGTAAAGGAAGCACAGCCATGGACGATAATGTGCAGTTATAATCAGGTCAACGGTGAATTTGCAAGTCAAAACAAGAGGCTTCTTACCGAAATTCTACGAGATGAATGGGGATTTGAGGGCGTGGTCATGACAGACTGGGGAGCCATTGTCGATCGTGTGAAAGGTGTTGCGGCAGGACTTGATCTGGAAATGCCATATCAGGGACCGGATCATGACAATGCAATCATTGCAGCAGTAAAAGACGGCAGCCTGAAGGAAGAAGAGTTAGACCTTGCGGCACTTCGCATCCTTTGTCTGCTGCTTGCAGCAAAAGAAGGAAAGAAAACAGATTTCCGTTATGATGCGGCGGCGCACCACAAGCTGGCCGAAGAAGCAGCGGCAGCCTCCTGTGTACTACTTAAAAATGAAGAGAGTATTCTTCCGCTTTCTGCAGATAAGAAACTGGCGGTGCTGGGCGAGTTTGCAAAATATCCGCGTTATCAGGGAGCAGGAAGCAGCCGAATCAATCCGCTGCAGCTGGACAATTTATGCGGTGTATTAGAGGAGAGAGAAATTGACTTCACATTTGCACCGGGTTACAGCCTAACCTCGGATGTGGTGAAGGAAGAAGAACTGGAAGAAGCAGAAAAAATAGCAAGAGAAGCGGATGTGGTTCTTGTATGTATCGGATTGCCGGATGCCTATGAGAGCGAAGGATTCGATCGCGACCATATGAAACTGCCGGACAGCCACGTTGCACTTTTAAGGAGGGCGGCAAAAGCAAATCCCAATACCGTTGTACTGCTCTATTCGGGAAGTTCTGTGGAAATGCCATGGATAGCGGACGCAAAAGCGTTATTGATGCTTTATCTTGGTGGAGAAGCTGGGGCAGCCGGAGCAGCGGATGTTCTCTTTGGTGATGTGAATCCAAGCGGAAGACTGGCAGAGACCTTCCCGTATCGTGTAGAGGATAACCCAAGCTTTGCATATTTCCCGGGAGGGGATAAGAGTGTAGAGTATCGCGAGAGCATTTATGTCGGTTACCGCTATTATGATGCAGTAAAGGCAGATGTGCAGTTCCCATTTGGCTATGGGCTTTCCTATACGACATTTGATTATGATAAGCTTACACTGAATGTGGAAGGTAATACGGTAAAAGGCTCCCTTTGCGTGAAAAATACAGGAAGTTGTGCTGGAGCAGAGATAGTGCAGATTTATGTAGCATCGAAGAATTCAACCGTATGCAGACCAATCAGAGAATTAAAGAGTTTTCATAAAGTATTTTTACAGCCGGGAGAAGAAAAGAATGTGGAGTTTGTGCTGGATTCCAGAGCATTTGCTTATTATGCACCGGAGCAATCCGACTGGGTAGTAGAAAAAGGAGAATATGAGATTGCGGCAGCAGCCTCCAGCAGGGATATCCGCCTTACGGCAAATGTTACTATGGAAGGAACAGAAGGCTCTAGAGCTGCAGAGTGGCCAGAAGCTTATCATGAGCTGAAGGCACCGCTTGTGATATCGGCGGAAGACTTTGCACAGGTTTATGGAAAAGAACTGCCACCCCCAAATTCCAGGGAAGGAGAGCCTTATACGATAAATTCCACCCTGGGGGAAATTGCAAAGACAAAAACAGGAGCACAGCTAATTGCACAGATGCAGCAACAGATGACAGCAATGGTTGGCGGCAATGGAGATTTAGACGATGGCATGGCACGGATGTTTGAGCGCATGATGGGAGAAATGCCGGTACGTTCCTTGACGATGTTCTCTCAGGGTGCAATTGGAAGTGTGCAGATTCAGGAAATCCTTTCTGCAATCAACAAGGAATAAAAAGAAGGAGGCAAAGACATGGCGAAAATATTTTGTTATGATGAAGTACCTGTGATACAGACAAAGGCAGGAAAAATAAAAGGTTATAAGTATGACGGGGTTTATATTTTCAAGGGTATTGCCTATGCAAAGGCAAAGCGTTTTCAGATGCCGGAACCGGTGGATGCGTGGGAGGGTGTCAAAGAAACGGCTTCTTACGGCTTTGTGTGTCCGCTTCTGACGCAGGAAACCCCATCTGCGGAACTTCTGGTTCCGCACCGTTACTGGCCTCAGGATGAAAACTGTCAGAACCTGAACATCTGGACCAATTCCCTTGAAAAAGGTGCAAAAAAACCAGTTATGGTGTGGCTGCATGGTGGCGGTTACACAGCAGGATCCGCCATTGAACAGGAAGCATATGATGGATTTTCTATGTGTGACAACGGCGATGTCGTGGTAGTAACCGTAAATCACAGATTGAATATCTTAGGATTTTTAGACCTTTCTCCTTTTGGAGAGAAATACAGGAATTCGGGAAATGCAGGGCTTGCGGATTTGGTTGCAGCACTAAAATGGATTCAGGAAAATATCACAGAATTTGGCGGTGATCCGGATAACGTAACACTATTCGGGCAATCAGGCGGAGGAATGAAAGTCACAGGATTGATGCAGATTCCGGAGGCAGACGGTCTGTTCCATAAGGGAATTATAATGAGTGGTGTTTCGGATGGAAAATTGTTGCCGATGCTGTCAGGGGATGGAAGGGAAATCGTGACGGCAATGTTAAACCAGCTTTCCATACCGGAAAGTGAGATAGAGAGGCTTGAGATGCTTCCGTATTACGAACTGGCACAGGCTTACAATAAGGTATGTATGTCTGTAGCACAGAAGGGCGCTTACATAGGAGGAATGCCAATCGTGAACGATTACTATAAGGGAGAACCGCTGATTACTGGATTCAGAAACCATGCGGCTACGATTCCTCTTATGGTTGGTTCCGTATTCGGAGAGTTTGCGTTCGCTCCTGCTTCCTTTAACAAGCAGGAGCTGACAAAGACACAGACAGAGGAAATTATAAAGTCACAATTTGGAGAGCACACCGAAAAGGTGCGTGAGTTGTTTGCAAAGGCGTATCCAGAGAAACATCCGGTGGATGTGCTGGCGCTAGATCGTATTTTTAGACTGCCCTCCAAAGAGCTTGTGAAGCTTCATGCCAAAGAGAAGAAAGCACCGGCATATCTTTATGAGTTTACGCTGGAATTTCCATACCAAAATGGAAAAGTGGCTTGGCACTGTTCTGATATCCCATTTATTTTCCACAACACGCATCGGGTGGAAATCAGCAATATACCGGGCATTTCCGATGAACTGGAGAAACAGATATTTGAGGCGGCGATGCAATTTGCAAGAACCGGAAATCCGAATCATGACGGTCTGCCACAGTGGCAGCCGGTAACACCGGAGGAAGCGCCGACGATGATTTTTGATAGGAAATGCGAAGTGCGCCATAATTTTGACGACGAGCTGCTAAAGATATTGGAGGAAATTCTTCCGCCTTTTAATCTGGCAGCAATGATACAGGATATGCAACATTAACAGCGTGCAATAGAAAGGAGCATAATGGAGAAAAAAGAGAGAAGGATTGTCTTTTCAACCGGGCTTTTGATGCTGCTGATTTTTACCTTTACAGATTTACAAATCAGTAACGCCCTTTTTACAAAAAATTTGTACGGCCGTATTTTTGAGGTTATCGGAGAGTTGCCATTTGTATTCCTGTCGCTGTTTGGAAGTGTTTTACTCCTTCGGTTTCGCAGTAAGAAAAAAGCCCATCCTTTCGGATGAACTTTTTTGTTATTAAGCACGAGACGGGATTTGAACCCGCGCCTCCACGCAGTGTTTTTGCTGCGCAAAGTCACAGGAAGAAATGAGAATCTCGGCGTGTGAGCCTCCATTCTCATTCTTCCGAAGGCTCGGATCGTATGAGTTTGAATTCAATCTGATATTTGAATAAAACAAAAGACCCTTCTAACGAAGAGTCCTTTGTTTCATTAAGCACGAGACGGGATTCTTCGAACAAAGTCACACAAGTGTGACTTAACAAGTTGCTTTGCAACTTGCAGTGTTCTAATCAAAATACATTTCATACAGAATAACAAAAAAGCCCATCCTTTCGGATGAACTTCTTTGTTATTAAGCACGAGACGGGATTCGAACCCGCGACCCTCGCCTTGGCAAGGCGATACTCCACCACTGAGCCACTCGTGCATATTATGTTGTGCTTGTTCTCTGTATCGCGAACACAAGACATAATATACTATAGAATAAAAGGTTTGTCAAGGATTAATTAAGAGTTTTTGCAATTTTACTTATTATTTGTTTTGTTTGTATATTTCACCCAATTGTAACGGTTAAAACATACTGGTTATTCTGGAATGGCTTATTCTTTAGGGATTCTAATTGTGATATTGAAATGTCTACCCAGAGTTCCTCCGCTGCAACCAGAAGATTAGCCATCATTACGCCGATATCAATCATATTATTTGTATCCATTATTTTATAAAGCAATACGTTCTTTCTGGTAAAAATATGAATTCGATTCTTGTACACAACAAACCGCCATGGCTGGTTATTCATGCCGGATGGGGCAAGGCGGGCAGCAGTAATAATCTGACGGATGTCTGCATTCACATCTTCCTTGTAAACTACCGTATCTGATTCCGGCAAACGCTTTGCCTCCAGACTGTTGCGGTATAACGGCTCATCTGTTTTCCCAAAAGCAAGTGCAATGACATAATCGTATTTCATGGTAGATTTTAAGCCTCTGCCGGGATTCGCCAATCCGACAAAGCACGTACCCAGACCTTTTGATGTAATAAACAGGCATAATTGCTGCATCATGTAACCGGCATTCAATAAATATCCGTCTCCCTTTTCTGAGGAAATGCAGATATAGTACGGAGCGTTTACGGAAAATGGTCCATGAAAGCCCTGTTTCTTTTCAATGTTACTTATTAATTTGAATTCTATAGCAATTTCATCGAATAATTTGGGAAGCTCATCTGTAAATTTCAATATATCTTCAATGACTTCCCATTCCACTTTTTCCTTTCGGAAGTGGCGAATTGATTTCCTTGAAAATATAGCCTCAAACATATTCATAGCGCGTATCCTTTTCCTTACTTATTGGATGAATCCATAGCTCTTTTTCTATAATATAAAGGTGACATGCCATAATATTTTTTAAATAATTTGCTAAAGTGATATACATCGTCATAACCTACCTGATTTGCAATGCTTTTGATGCTTCCGCTGTTTTCTTCCAGTAAAATTCCTCTTGCTTTCTCCAGACGGATTTTTATCAAGTAGTTGATTGGTGATTCACCGGTTTCCTCTTTGAAAATCTTTGAAATGTATACCGGGCTTAGATACATATTATGTGCAATTTGCTCCAAAGATATCTTATTCTCATAATTTTCATTTAGGTATTTTATAATGCGTTTTACGGCATAGCTTTTATTATATGATTCAAAATTACAGCTTTTCTGCGTTGGTCGTTCCACATCAATGATTTCGCGTACAACCAATAGCAGCATCTGCATGATATGACTTTTAAACATAAAATATTGTCCGACATGATTGCTTTCTTTCTCTGCAAGCATAGCATAGCAGTGCATGGACATTTGCTGCTTTAATTCCGCTGTTGTATGAATGACACAGCCGCCGTCCTTTAATTCGATGGAATTCGGCTCCATGTTTTTAAAATGGAAGTCCGTAAATCCGGCAATAAATTCTAAGGTAGGATCCTTGGGATTAACAATATGTGTGTGCTTGACACCGGGATTAAAGAACACCAGATCGCCCGATTCCACATCGTATTCTTTAGCATCTATAAGATATTTTCCTTTACCCGATAGTATATATGCCATTTCAGTGAAATCATGGTCATGATATACCCCTTCTTCTACCATTTTAACCTTGGAAACATAGAAAACAGTAGGGTTGAAGTCGCAATATGTGATATCATATTCATCGGCCATTTTTATCACCTCTTTTTCTAAAATGTATCGTAAATGGAATGGATTTCTTCCTAATTAATAATGTCTTTTTATTTCCTCGTATAAATTTGAAAAA
>DOWG01000223.1:1650-5388 GCA_003519685.1 Lachnospiraceae bacterium | reverse complement strand
TTTCAATATAATATAACACATGGTTAAAGTAACAATATACATTCTTTTTATTGACAGGGAGGCTATAATGGTATAGTCTATTATTTCTGTGAAAAGTGTACATAGGTGAAAATCCAGTCTAGGGGGCAAGAAGATGACAGCAATGAAATGGTTCTTTTCCTTTTTGAAAAAGTATCGTGGCAGATTGATTTTTGCGATGTTCCTGGTGACGATCGTAAGCTTGATTGCGATTGTAAATCCAAGGATATCCGGTATTGTTGTTGACGATATTATTAAGGGAGGAGACCACAGCAAATTACCGATTATGATGGTTGTTATGATTGTAACGACTCTTCTTCGGGCAGTACTTAAATTTTGGTTCTTATTGATTTTTGAAAAATCATCCCAAGGTATGTTGTATTCGATGCGGGATTATGTGTATCGAAGATTAATGGCACAGGATTTTAATTTTTTTAACCGGAACCGGACCGGAGACCTGATGTCGCGTATGACCGGTGATATGGATGCGATCCGGCACTTTGTGGCTTTTGTCATATACAGTATCTATGAGAATAGCCTGCTCTTTATTATTGCTTTGGTCATGATCTTTATTGCGGATTACCGCTTGGCACTCTGCATGATAGCAGTAATGCCGATTACTGTATGGGCGACTTACCGGCAGCTTAGGGAAGTAAAGCCGGCATTTCATAATATCAGGAAACGCTTTTCCAGCTTGAATACGTTTGTTCAGGAAAATGTCAGCGGCAACCGTGTTGTAAAAGCGTTTGCAAAAGAAGATTATGAGATTGAAAGGTTTAATCGGGAAAATGATGGTTATCGTGATTCGGAGCTGAAAGCAACGGATATTTGGAAAAAATATGTTCCCATTTTTGAATTTATGGCGAACGCGCTTACCGTAATCTTGTATCTTGTCGGCGGTATCATGGTAATCAAAAAGCAAATGACGATAGGAACCTTAGTTACCGTAAGCGGATATCTCTGGATGCTGAATAACCCGCTGCGTATGGCAGGATGGCTGGCAAATGATTATCAAAGATTTGTTACTTCGGTAGAAAAGATATATTCCACAGTAATTGTGGAGCCAAGGATTTTCAGCCCGGAAGATGCGATTGTCAAGAAGCATTTTGAAGGGGAAGTTGAATTTTCCCATGTAAGTTATCGAGCGAACGACGAAGAGATTCTAAAAGATATTAATTTTCATATTAAGCCCGGTGAGACGGTAGGTATCGTTGGTGCAACGGGATCCGGTAAGACAACCCTTATGAATCTGCTCTGCCGTTTCTATGATGTTAGTGATGGTGTAATTAAGATCGATGGGATTAAAATTAAAGACCTGGATCTATATTCGATCCGGAATAATATTGGTTTGGCAATGCAGGATGTATTTCTGTTCTCGGATACGGTGGAAGGAAATATTGCGTATGGCAGACCGGATTGTACCTTTGAAGAGGTGGTTGCTGCAGCGAAAATAGCAGATGCACATGATTTTATCATGAAGATGCCGGAGGGATATGATACCATTATCGGTGAGCGCGGAGTTGGTCTGTCCGGAGGACAGAAGCAGAGAATTTCTCTTGCGCGGGCACTGCTTAAGGAGCCTTCGATTGTTATCTTGGATGATACAACTTCTGCTGTGGATATGGAGACAGAGGCGCAGATACAAAAGGAGTTGAAATCCATGGATGGGAAACACACGGTATTTGTCATTGCCCATCGAATCTCTTCCATTAAGGGAGCGGACCAGATTCTGGTTTTGGAGAATGGCAGAATTGTTGAAGCTGGTAAACACCAGGAGCTTCTGGATAAGAAGGGATATTATTACACGGTATTCCATCATCAATATGGTGACTTTGAGGAGATAATGGAGGCCAGGAAGGCAGGTGGGTACGTTGGCAAGGAATAAATATGATATTGATGAGACATTGAATACGGAATTTAATATTTCCCAATTAAAGAGATTGGGCAGTTATATCAGGCCATATCGTAAGGATATGATACTTACAATTGCGTTATTAACGATTAGCTCTGCGCTTGGGATGCTGACTCCGATTATTCTGATGCAGATTATGGATGTCTATATTCCGAATGAGGATATTACGGGAATTGTTGTTCTAAGCCTGCTGATGCTGTTGATTTTCCTTATTATTTCCGTAGTTCTTCGTATGAAGATTACCTTGACCGCAAGGCTGGGGCAGAACATCATACATACCATACGAAGCGATATTTTTAAGCATTTGCAGGAATTACCATTTTCTTATTATGATGACAGGCCTCATGGTAAAATCCAGGTTCGGGTTGTCAATTATGTTAACAGCCTGAGTGACTTGCTTTCCAACGGTATTGTTAATACCATTACAGAGCTTTTTAGTTTAATATTTATCGTGATCTTCATGTTTGCCGTAAATGCCCGGCTGGCTTTGATTTGCCTGCTGGGACTTCCGCTGTTAATGATACTGATCTTTCTTATTAAAACGAAGCAACGGGTGGCTTGGCAGATTTCCAGTAATAAGTCCTCGAACCTGAATGCCTATATCGCAGAAAGCATCAGCGGTGTCCGGGTGACGCAGAGCTTTACCAGGGAGCAGGAGAATTCTAAGATTTTTAACCGGCTGTGTGGGGAGTATAAGGACGCATGGATGGATGCAGTAAAGTATAATTTCCTTCTATGGCCGGCGATCAATAATATATCGACCTGGACTACCGTAGCAATCTATGTGTTAGGTATCGCATGGATCGATCAGGGAGTCAAAGGAATTACGGCCGGTGTATTAATTGCGATGACCGGATATATCGGACGGTTCTGGGCTCCGGTGAATACCCTGGCAAGTTTCTACAATTCCCTGCTGACAGCTGTTTCTTATTTGGAAAGAATTTTTGAGACGATCGATGAGCCGGTACTGGTCAAGGATTGTGAAGGGGCAATCGAAATGCCTCCGATTAAGGGTGAGGTTGAATTTAAAAAGGTATGCTTCAGCTATGAAGACGGTGTTCCGATTTTAAATGATATCAATTTTAAAGCACAGGTCGGAGACAGCTTTGCGATTGTCGGGCCGACGGGTGCGGGAAAGACAACGATCATTAACTTGATCAGCCGTTTCTACAATCTAGATTCCGGTGAAATCACCATTGACGGGGTGGATATCAGTAAGGTCCAGATTAAGTCCCTTCGTAAGCAGATGGGAGTTATGCTTCAGGATAGTTTCATTTTTTCCGGCACAATTATGGATAATATCCGGTATGGTAATATGGATGCTACGGATGAAGAGGTTATTAAAGCAGCGAAGACAGTCCGTGCGCATGATTTCATCATGGAGTTAGAGCGGGGATATAAGACGGAGGTAAATGAACGCGGTACCAGGCTTTCGGTAGGACAGAGGCAGCTGATCAGCTTTGCCAGAGCGTTACTTGCCAATCCGAAGATATTAATTCTGGATGAAGCAACCTCCAGTATTGATACCGAAACGGAGATACTGCTGCAGGAGGGCCTTAGCAAGCTTCTTGCAAACCGGACTTCCTTTATCATTGCCCACCGGCTTTCCACCATTAAAAATTCAACCTGCATTATGTATGTGGACGGAGGCAGAATTGAAGAGATGGGTACCCATGAGGAATTAATAAAGAAGAAGGGCAAGTACTACGAGCTGTATATGTCACAGTATAAATTCCTTGAGGAATAGAAGGACGTTCACACCCCCAACAAAGTCTATCATATGATAAAAGCGTAATGAGGAAATGCAA
>DOWG01000223.1:0-1627 GCA_003519685.1 Lachnospiraceae bacterium | reverse complement strand
GGATATCATTTGCCGAAATCATAACATGGTATACATGGTGGGTGTGAAGAGTAACGACGGAATACGAATTACAGGAAAGAAAGACAAAGTATCAGCAGGCAGATTCCATTGCTTTGCTGATACTTTTTGTTAGAAAGATATCTGAGGTAAGCTGTAAACTTTACCACTGTACGAATTTGCGGCAATGGATTACAATGAGGATAGTTATCAGCTATTTGCGTGTCATAAGCTAAATGATAGAAGGAGTTATTTCATGTCCTATGATTATAAAGAAATCGTACCATTTCTGTTAAATTGGTTTGATTATAATGCCCGCATTCTTCCCTGGAGGGAGAACCCCCGGCCTTATTATGTCTGGATATCGGAGATCATGCTCCAGCAGACAAGGGTGGAGGCAGTAAAGGAATATTTTTATCGCTTTACCAAGGCAATACCGGATATAGAAACATTGGCTCATATCGAGGATGAGAAATTGATGAAGCTTTGGGAGGGGCTTGGTTACTATAACCGGGCGCGAAATCTTAAGAAGGCAGCTCGTCTTGTTATGAGTGACTATGATGGAGAACTGCCTTCGGATTATAAGGAATTATTGAAGCTGCCCGGTATTGGAGCTTATACCGCCGGAGCGATTGCATCCATCGCTTTTGGGCTGCCGGAAGCAGCCATCGACGGCAATGCCCTGCGTATTGCGAAGAGAATTGCCGGGAGTCTTGAGGATATTACAAAGGAAAGCGTGAAGAAAGAATTGGCGGAGGACTTTAAACGGGTTCTGCCAAAGGACCGGCCGGGTGATTTTAATCAGGCCCTGATGGATCTTGGAGCAATGATCTGCCTGCCAAATGGCAGACCCCTTTGCGAGCAATGTCCGGTCATGCATCTCTGCCAGGCATACCATAAGGATATGGTCATGCAGATTCCGGTGAAACCGCCGAGGAAGGAAAGAAGAATTGAAAAACGTACCATACTTCTTATGGAATTTCAGGACCGATACTTGATACATAAAAGGGAGCCCAAAGGATTGCTGGCGGGACTTTGGGAGCTTCCCGGAATCGAGGGAGAATGGTCCGCTGCGAAGCTGCGTAAGGGATTAGAGGGTAAGGGGATAACGATTGCTTCCATGGAATCGCTGGGCAGTGCAAAACATATCTTTTCCCATCTGGAATGGCACATGATGGGGTATCATGTGAGAATACAGGAGCTGCCGATGGAATTTCTTCATGACAATGCTTATGTCATGGCGGATGGGATGGAGCTAAAGTCTGTCTATACGCTTCCTTCCGCATTTTCCGCCTATACAAAAGGATTATGGTAAAAAATAGCTACCAAACAAAATATATTTTCATATTGGAGAGAATACGAAAATATGTTATGATTATAATCGTTAGAAAGAGCTTTAAATCATCGAACAAATATAGGATAATATATAATTTGAGTGTCATAAATTCTGATAGAATAATAAAGCGTAAATGGCTGCGCAGAAATGAGGAGAGATATGAGAAAACAAGGAGTGTTATTTTTAGGCTGCATGATAATGATTCTGGGAGGCTGCAGTAATCGAAACAAAATGGATGATTTTATTCCTACCCCGACGCCTTCGCCTACCCCTATCGTGGATGAAAATGATCTT
>DOWG01000289.1 GCA_003519685.1 Lachnospiraceae bacterium | reverse complement strand
AAAGCAAGTGCAATGAAGTCACTTGCTTTTTCTTGTAATATCCTTTTATGGATGCTATAATACACTTACGGTATTTTAAGGCAGGAATACATACGCTTTGTAATATTAGTACCGTTTTATGCAAGACCAAGGAAAATAGAATTATGAGAACGTAATTGTATAATGGAGGTTTAATAAAATATGGCTATCAAATTACCCAAGTACTATGAAGATCCCAAACAGCTTCATGTTGGAACCATGCCGAATCGAGCATATTATATCCCGCATTACAAGGCGAAGAAATTAGAGGAAAAGATTGATTTACAGCATGCGAATCGAGAGGCTTCTGACCGGGTTCAGATGCTAAACGGAATCTGGAAATTTCGCTATTATAATAATCGGTTTGAAGTGGATGAGGATTTTTATTTTCCTTCCTTTGACCGAACTACCTTTGACAACATTCCGGTTCCCAGCTGCTGGCAGAATCACGGCTATGACAGGCATCAATATACCAATGTAAATTTCCCGTTCCCTTATGATATTCCTTATGTGCCGGAGCAGAATCCCTGCGGTGCTTATATTACAAGCTTTAGGATGACAAAAGCGAAGCTGGAACAAAGAAACTACCTGAATTTTGAAGGCGTGGATTCCTGCTACTATGTTTGGGTGAACGGTAAGTTTATTGGATTTAGCCAGGTTTCCCACTCGACAAGTGAATTCGATATTACAGAGGCATTGCAGGAAGGGGAGAATACCCTTGCTGTACTTGTGTTTAAGTGGTGCCTCGGAAGCTACTATGAGGACCAGGATAAGTTTCGTATGTCCGGTATTTTCCGTGATGTCTATATCCTGACCAGAGCGAAGGAACATATCCGGGACTATTTTGTTAAGACAAAGCTGAATAATAATTTATCAAAATCAATTATAACCATAGATTTAAAATATCTGGATCAGAAGGTTGCTACCGCCTGCACCTTGTATTCTCCCGATGGTACGTTCATCGAGAGCAGGGATGCGAAGGATGGCTATGCAGAATTTGAAGTGGAGCAGCCTGTGCTCTGGAACGCAGAAAATCCCCGGCTATACACGCTGGTGCTTGAGACGGCGGAGGAACGTATCTACCAGAGGGTTGGCATTCGTAAGATAGAGGTCAGAAACGGCATTATTTATTTTAATAATACAGCAATAAAGTTAAAGGGTGTAAACCGCCATGACAGTGATCCGGTTACTGGATATACCATTAGCCGTGCCCAGGCGGTTAAGGATCTGTCCTTAATGAAGCAGCATAACATCAATGCGATCCGTACCAGTCATTATCCCAATGCGCCATGGTTTACCGAGCTTTGCGACGAATATGGATTTTATGTGATTGCGGAAGCGGATGTGGAATGCCACGGTGCTGTTGCAACCTATACCGGTGGTGAGAAAACCTACGGTGATATTGCGATGCGGGACATTTCCGATGATATTATTTTGGATCGTGAGCAGAGAAATGTAATGCGGGATAAGAATCATGCCAGCATTTTTATGTGGTCCCTAGGAAATGAGGCAGGATGGGGCAGAAGTTTTGAAAATGCAGGGCGATGGGTGAAATCTTACGATAATACCAGACTGGTACATTATGAAGGAAGCACTCATGTCACAGGCGGTTATAAGGCGGATGTATCCATGCTGGACGTGTATAGCAGAATGTATGATTCAACGGAAGAATTCAAGCGTTATTTATCGGATGAAAAAAATACGAAACCTTATTTGCTGTGCGAGTTCGCCCATGCAATGGGCAACGGACCCGGAGATATCGAAGATTATTTTGAAATAATCTATAGTGATGACCGTTTTGCCGGCGGCTTTGTGTGGGAATGGTGTGACCATGCGATTGCGATCGGTAAAATGTCGGACGGAAGACATAAATATGCCTATGGCGGAGATTCCGGTGAATACCCGCACGATGGTAACTTCTGTGTGGACGGCCTGGTATTCCCGGACCGGACCGTCAGCTCCGGATTATTAGAGTATAAGAATGTGATACGTCCGGTAAGAGCATCCCTGGTAAATGGGGAGACCGGTGAGGTTCGTCTGGAAAATAAGCTGGACTTTACAAATCTTTCAGATTATCTATATCTGACCTATGAGGTCGTATGCAACGGTGAGGTAACAGAAACCGGTAAGGTCATGAATCTGGATATTCCTGCGAAAGGTGCGGAGGTGATTCGGCTATCCTATCGGCTTCCGGAGGACGGAATTACCTATTTAAATCTGCGTTATTATCAGAAGAGCGATATGACATTTACAAAAGCAGGTCATGCGCTTGGATTTGATCAGCTGTTATTAAAGGAAGGAGTATATCTTCCGAAGCTGGCGGAAGGTTATGGCAGGAGAATGCCGGCGAATACCCAGGGGACAGAAGAGACCTCTTCTCTAACTGCGAAGGAAGCAGAGCCTTACGTATTGGTTACCGGGGAGAATTTTGCATATCGGTTTAATACCATAACCGGAACCTTTGATACCATGATCCGGAACAATGCCAACATTCTTGAAAAGCCAATGGAATTTAATCTTTGGAGAGCACCTACGGACAATGACCGTAACATCAAGAATAAATGGATGAGCGCAGGTTACAACAGGCATACGGTAAGAGTTTATGAAACTAAGGTAAGCCGGGAAACGGACGAAGCAGGAGAAAACGTTGTAATCGAGCAGAAGTTTGCGATTGCGGCAATTCAGAGAGAGCATATCCTGGATCTTATGGCAAAATGGACGATTGACGCTGCCGGTAAGATCACGCTTCATATCCATGGTGACAGGAATACGGCAATGCCTTATCTGCCCCGTTTTGGA
>DOWG01000291.1:6162-13257 GCA_003519685.1 Lachnospiraceae bacterium | reverse complement strand
CCGATACCTATGAACAACCTGATTTGGTAAAAGATCTCATAGAACCGGACACAGAGGACAGCGATATCCGGCGGTATACCTTTGATGTCCGGACATAGCCACAAAAACGAAAAAGCCTGAATCTAATTTAGTATCATAACCCACTAAATTAGATTCAGGTTTTATATTACATTCGTTTTCTCTGAAAATAGAACCGGATGCGATTCCTCTATCATTCTGTCATCTTATTCTTCTTGATTGATTTTCCTATCATACTCATCAAATATATACGATAAAATAGCTGCCATTCCCACAAATTCGCAGCCATACATCTTCCTGTCTCCCTCCAAGGGCTGGCTTCGTATTATTTTTACTACGCAATGCAAGGTATCCTCTTCATTCAAATTGATATTGGCATTAAAATAATAGCCAATCGGCAGTATACTCTCTGATTGAAATCCGATCCCTGTTTTCGAGATGTTCACTACTTCAATTGGAGCGTTAATATTACGGACCTGTTCATTATCCTGTTTATACAGATTCGATATCTCCAATGACAATTTGACCGGCATTCTCTTTGCCTTTCTCCGTTCCTGCATATTCCCCTCATTTCTAACGCACCATGGAGTCTGCGGATGCCGTGCAAACACAAGCTCTTTGCGCATTACCTAATATATGGTACATCTTTTTACATAATTATAGCGCAATTGGTTTAAATACACAATACAAAGATTAGATTCGGATTTATCTATTTTTCTGCCCGACCGAATCCCGCTCGATCACATGGACTCCGATCATAATCTTTTCTGCCGGATTTGTTTTGTTTGCAAACCGCCACATCAATAGCTGAATTGCCCGCCTACCCATTAATTCTTTATTTACCTGAACCGTTGTCAGTTTTGGCACTACCATGGTGCATAGATCCAGATCATCAAACCCCATAACGCTGATATCTTCCGGAATTCGATAGCCCATTGCTTTTAGAGAATTACATACCTGAATTGCTACGCTGTCATTGGAGCAGAAGAATACCTCCGGCATTTCCCTGACACTTTTCACCCGTTCCGTTATTTTAGCCGTATCATTATCCAGAACATATTGCTCAATATCCGATATTACAGAATACCGTTTTATATATTGGGATACCTCCGTATACGCTTTGACCTCCGGCAAATGTACCAGAGCCTCCTGGTACCCCCAGAAACGTTCCCGGACACTGACGGTATAATCCAGATCACCGAAATAACCAATCTTCTGAAATCCTTTATCAATCAGATAGCAGACCGCCTGATAGGCACCTAAATGATTGTCAGTCATAACACTATCCGTAGAATTTGTTAAGGAAGTTGTATCAACCAGAATCACCGGTATATCATATTGCTTGACCCGGACTAAGTAATCATCCGATATCTTACCTACAATAACGATACCGGCCACTTTCTTATTCTTAATACTGCTTGGAATTTCGTCCTGATCCAAAACCGTCATTAATACATCATAATTGTTTTTCTTCGCTTCTTGCTCGATGCCAAGGAGTACCTTCGAATAAAAATGCATATCCCGAAAATATACTCTCCGTATCAAGATACATAGATTCTTACCGGAATAAGTTTTGGAATATTTCTTCGTCTGCTCCAGATATCCCATTTCCTCAGCCGTCTTTAAAACCAGACTTCTGGTCTCATCACTTACTCCGGCCCTGTCATTTAAGACCAGGGATATGGAATTAATCGACAATCCAAGTTTTGAAGCAATCTCTTTCATGGTTACCTTCTGCTTCATACTTACCTCTTTTCTTCACGCTTCTAAAATATGTACTATCTAATAGAATTACATAATCTGCAGCGCTTTATAAATTTCACGGATATGTATATCCGCACGGCATATTTTATCATCGGCCGCACCATAGTATATACTTACTATATCATTTTCGAAAAGGCACCCGCAAGTAAAAACTACATTTTCAAAGAAACCTTCTTTCTCATAATCCGTTTCCGGTTTCAGAATGGGATCTTTTGTTCTGGCAATAATTTTTGCAGGGTCGTCCTTATCTAATAGAAAAGCACCCAGGCAGTAGCGATTCTCCTGATCCGCCCCATGATAGATCTTAATCCAGCCCTTTTCTGTCTTAAAGGGCACCGCGCCTCCGCCAATTCTTCCATTCTCCCAGCCATCCGTAGTAACTCCGGAAAAATGTCTTTGCTCTCCCCAATGAATAAGATCCGGAGATTTTGCAATCCACATATCCGGATATCCGATGGAGCATGGAACCGGCCGGTTAAATGCCACATAGGATCCGTTTATCTTCTCTGGAAAGATCGTCACATCCTTATTTTCCGGTGCAAAGATAACACCTTTTCTTTCAAAGATTACAAAATCTCTGGTGGCAAGTAAAGANNCATTCATCCTCAGCACGGGGCAAAATCGTCGGCTTGTCATCCACGGTAAAATGAATTCCATCCTTAGATCTTGCGATTCGAAGATGGGACAGGGAAGTCAGATATGCAATCTTTTTCATTCCTTTCGCATCTTTTCTCCAGATCGATCTGCTGTCGGAATAGTCAAATTCCGGATGTTCCGACTGAACAATCGTTACCACCTCGATCTCATCTTTTCCATGCTTATTTGTAACAAGCGGAATCTTATAACTCCCTTCCGGTACATTTTTTACCGATTCTGCTACTCTGCATAAGAGAATTATTTCATCTTTATATCTTGTCACACCGCAGTTAAAAATACCGTCTACCTTAAAATCCTCTCTGCTCGGACGTACGTCCTGCGGTGTTATTAATGGGTTTTGATTACATCGGTCTACTTTAATCATTCTTGTCTCCTTACTTCAGCATAAAACTAATTCCATCCTTAAAGTGTTTCGAAAAACATAGGAACAGTATAATAATCGGTGTCGTTAATATTACAGAAGCCGCATACATTGGCCCCGGGAAATTTCCCATTGGTTTAAATTGCGTCGAAATCAATACATTTAAGGTCTGCATCTGTATATCCGGAGAAATCAGCATATCCCACATCAGCTCTGTCCAGCGGCCCATAAAGGTGGATAAAAACACAATCGTAGAGACGGATTTTGTTACCGGAAAAGCAATTTTCCTGATGATAGTAAAATCTCCAGCACCATCCATTCTTGCAGCTTCAAACAGAGCATTCGGCAATGTTTTGAAATAGTTAATATACATAAAGATCGCCCATATGGAAATCGCCATGGGTAAAATCATTCCTGTATAGCTGTTGGATAAAGATTTCATCAGCATGAACCTTGGCACCAGTAAGATAATCACCGGGAAGAACATTTGAAATAACAACGAATTGTATATGAAGCCTTTGCCCTTAAACTTAAGCTTCGTCATACTATAACCGACAAACAATCCTACCACGACCGATATCACTGCGGTCGGAAAGGATACGAGGAAGGAATTCAGCAAAGCCTTCACCCACATAAGGGAATTGGAAGCGCCACCGGTATGAAGTAAATAATCATAGCTTCGCAGGGTAAGCTCTCTCGAAAATATTTTTTTGTCCACTTGATCCCATGGCATCAGAGACTGCGTTATCATATAGTAATATGGGAAAAGCGAAACTGCCAGTAATGCATAAGTTACAATGATCACGATCACCGTTTTCAGACTTAATCTTTTCTTCACTGTAAATCTCCTCCTTACCATCCAAATCTCTTATTCAGTTTATTCATAAGAAAACTGATCAAACGTATCGTTATAAAGATCTGAACCGCATTCGCTATTGCGATCGCGGCACCATAGCCCGATTGAAACCTGGTAAAGGAAGTATTATAGATTTCTAATTGCCAGGTTGTTGTTGCCAAATTCGGTCCGCCGCCGGTCAGCAGATACGGCTCTGTAAATATTCCGAACGCAAGCCCGGCCGCCAGTACAATCACCGTTGTTAACGTGGGGGTTATCATCGGTAAAGTGATATGTATTAATTTATGAAAACCGGTTGATCCGTCCAGCTTAGAAGCCTCATTTACTTCCTCGGGAATTCCTTCGATTCCGGATAATATGAACAAAGCATAGTACCCGGACATCTTCCATACAATAATCCCTACAATAACCGCAAAAGCAACCGTTTCATTCTGCAGCCATTTGATATCAAGATCAAAAGTATCCCGAAGAAACCGGTTAAAGACAGAATTATAGCTAAAGAAATATTTAACAATGACAGAGGTTGCAACGCCGGAGGTCAAATACGGTATAAAGAATAAAACGGCAGTAAAACCCTTGATTTTATCCGGTAAATGATGTACTAAAGTTGCAATGAGCAAGCCAAAAAGGAAGCAAAGTAAGACAATCGGAACCAGATAACGGTAGGAATTGACAAACGATGCACGGATCTTGTCGTCTTTGAATAAGCGTATGAAATTATCAAAACCGATAAATTTCTTCTCCTTCGACATTAAATTCCAATCCATTGTAGAAAGCCAGACAGCCCATACAAGGGGAATTAGGAAAAAGATCAGAGAATAGATCAAATACGGCGTATTTAGCAGCCAACCGAAAACACTTCGAAAGCTATTATGTTTTTTCGTTTTCTTCGGATTCATTCTTAAGCCTCCATTTCTTTGAATGATTGTCCCTTTTCTAATCAGACAAAACATGTGGGGGTATAACAAAATTTATTGAGATTTACTCCATAGGAATTTTATTTCCAATACAAGTAATATCATCTATAATTTTGTTACATCCCCACACGAATTGCTATTTCAATATAAAACTATTCTAATCCGCCTGCTTCTTTCATCGCAGCGATTGCAGCATCCACATACGCGGAAGCATCCGGAGCATGTAAAGGTTCCGTATTCATTGCCTCCTGAATATATGGTGCCATACCCTGATCGGTAAGTGCCGTCTGGATATCGGTCATTTTTTCATGGGACATGCTTGGCATTGCATATGGAATATATTTTGCTAAAGCGGCCAATTCCGGGTACTCGGTCAGCGTTTCATCAAAGGTTTCATTTTCCAGCAAATCACCACGTACCGGCAGCATCGTAGTAGCCTTTAACCAGTCCAAATCTGTCTGTGATGAATTTTCTGCGCTGAATAGCCATTGAAGGAATGCTACCGCACCTGCATGCTCCTCTTCGGAGATACTGCTATGCTTATAAACCACAAGTCCTTTGGCATCTGCGAAGCAATACGGGATATCCCCTTCCTTCTTAACGATGGAAGGGCCATATTCATAATCTTCTCCGTAAACCTTGCCTGCTTCTCTTAACATATTAATTTCCCATGGTGCATTAATGGTAAGAAGTACACTGGGATTCTCATCGGACCAGACATTCGTAAGCTCTGTGGTAAGGATTCCGTTACCAAACATTCCGATAAGCTCGAATGCTTCCTTGGCACCTTCCCGGTCCATTGTCAGCTTATTTCCTTCTACCAAGCTGCCTCCCTGGGTAAATGCCTGATACGGCATCTGGAAGTCATGCCAGCGATCCCACCATTGATCTCCTCTGACTAAAGACGGACGATAAAAGATATGGGATACCCCCATCTCTTTCATGGTCGTATCTCTGTTTTCAACAAAGGCAGCAACCACGGCTTCTAATTCCTCCATTGTCGCCGGAACCTCTTCAAATCCCAAAGCTTTCAGAGCCTTCGTATTCCATTGGCACATCATTGGGTTAACATACATAGGAATTACATATTGCTTTCCGTCCAGCTCCCATCCTTTGATGGTCTCTTCCATTGCTCTTTCCGCTACAATATTCCGAAACCAATCTTCGTCCTGTAATTCATATACCACACCGGAGTCTGCAAGCGTAGCTGCAAAGCCGATATTGATATTTTCAGAAATTGCAGGCACGGTACCGGTAACGATGGAGTTTTGGATTCCCGCCTCGGAGGATGGACTTTCCGGCATTTGCTGGACAACAACTTCATACTCCTTGCTTGATGCGTTAAATGCCTCTGCTTTTGCACTCCAAAAATCATATTGCTGTTGATTGGGAGCGGACCAAAAATCGACCTTCACTTTCTTTGTACCCGCTGCCGTATTATCATTACCATTTGCTTTGTCCGCCTGATCCGAACCTTTGCAAGCCGCCAGGCTTGTCACTAAAACACATAGTAATAATAAAAGACGAAATGTTTTTTTCGATTGTTTCATTTTATCCTCAATTCCTTTCCATTTGTATAATTCCAGATAACAGGAAATATATTTTATGACCTTCAAATCCTAGTATAAGATCATACCTCATATTCTAAAAATGGATCTGTAATGATTGCTGCATGGGCTTCTGCATCACTTACACCAACATATAATTTAGCAGTGCCATCCGGCTGTCTTACTAACCCGCCGCTAAATATAACATCCACCAAATCAGGTCGCTTTGCTGCACCTTTCTGAAAATCATCGCGCACAGCGATTATTTTTATCGGCGAATATTCTTTCTTATGTACATCAAAGCAGAAATTGCTTGCATAGTAATGCCGGTTACCTTTCTCATCAAACTTAGCGATGTGAGAAAGTACCCCTATCTTACCGTTTTTTAATAAATGAAGTTCATTTGCTCCACCCCATTCTTCTTCGTAAAATTGTTCTTCCAATACGGCTGCCTGCTCGATTCTTTCTGGATTCAGCTCTCGAATGTCTTTTAAAAGTGTATAGGCGATCTTACCTCTTCCGCCTATCTTCCCCTGCGGTCTTGTAAAGACTAAGATGTCTTTGCTCTTCAATTGAAGCAGCCGTATGTCCTTCATCCTTTCGGGGCCTTTTGCAAACCTCTCCAGCTTATCCAAGGTCTTACCTTTATAAAAAATTGTCCGATAAGCCAGTTCGCCCTCGCGTTCCGGATCATCATAGATTTCAACACCGCCTACAATAATCTCATCGTTTACTTTTGCAATAAATGGATCCTGTAACTTTAATTCCGGATATCCTTCTCTTTTGTTCCAAACACCATTTTTTTCGATAAAGAAAATTACGGTAGAATCTTCACTGTCCCTTGCCTCGACCCGGCCCGCTATCAAAATCTCGTTATTCCACATAAAGGCGGCACTAATATTATATACATCCCTATCATCCGCATTTCCTAAATCAAAATTGATTCTTTCAGTGGATATTACAGAATTCAAGTTT
>DOWG01000291.1:476-5975 GCA_003519685.1 Lachnospiraceae bacterium | reverse complement strand
AAACTTTATAATGTATTCAGAATTTCCTCTAAGATCTGATTTACGCGTCCCGGATCCGCTTTCCCTTTCATTTCCTTCATTGTCTGACCGACAAGGAAGCCCATCGCCTTTTTCTTGCCGCTCTTATAATCTGCGATTGATTGTGCGTTTGCATCAATCACTTTCTGTATTGCTGACCGCAGCACCCTCTCGTCGGAAACCAACCCCAGCCCATGCTCTTTTACATATCGTTCCGGATCAACCTTTTCCTTAAACACATGCTCAAATACTTCCTTTGCCACGGTTCGGTTGATCTTTCCTTCCTGAATCATGGTAATTAATTTTGCCAGCTGCTCCGGCGTAAAGGTGAGTTGATCCGCCTCCATCTCCTGCTCTTTTAACAGCCGCATGGTTTCTACCATCAGCCAGTTTGACACTTCTTTGGGCTGGCCGCATAGAGCGACTGTCTTCTCAAAGCAGTCGGCCAGATATTTATTGCCGGTAAGAATTGCAGCATCGTAGGCCGGAATGTCAAATTCCTTCTCATACCGCAGCATCTTCTCGTCCCGCAGCTCCGGCTGGCGGTCCTGGATTGTCTGCAGCCATTCCTCGCTTATTTCGACCGGAGGCAGATCCGGCTCCGGAAAATACCGATAATCCTGCGCATCCTCCTTGGAGCGCATGGCAAAGCTGGTATCCTTATTATCATCCCAGCGTCTGGTTTCCTGAATCACCTGCCCGCCGTATTTGATCAGCTCGATCTGGCGCTTTCTTTCCCCCTCAATCGCTCTGGTAATCGCCTTAAAGGAGTTCATATTCTTCATCTCAGTTCTGGTCCCGAATTCCGGCGCTCCTGCCTCGCGAACCGAAAGGTTGATGTCTGCACGAAGGGATCCCTCCTGCATCTTGCAATCGGAAACCCCAAGATACTGAAGAATCAGCTTAAGCTTCTCCAGATAGGCGATCACTTCCTCGGCGGAACGCATATCCGCTTCGCTGACGATTTCAATCAGAGGAACCCCACATCGGTTATAATCCACCAGGGTGCAATCCTCCCATTCATCGTGAATCAGCTTACCGGCGTCCTCCTCCATATGGATTTCATGAATTCCGATCGTTTTCTTACCGGCCTCTGTTTCAATTTCTATTCCGCCGTTTCTTGCGATCGGAAGGTAAAGCTGCGAAATCTGATAAGCCTTGGGAAGATCGGGATAAAAGTAATTTTTACGGTCAAACTTGCAATTCTTCGTAATTGTACAGTTTAGGGCCAGCCCGGCAGCGACGGCATATTCTACTACCTGCTTATTTAATACCGGCAGGGTTCCCGGCATACCGGTGCACACCGGACAGCAGTGCGTATTCGGCTCGCCTCCGAATGCCGTACTGCAGGAACAGAATATCTTTGTTTTGGTGGCAAGCTCTACATGGACCTCCAAACCAATCACAGTTTCATATGTTTTCATATTAATTACCATGCCCTTTCTTGACAAACTGCAAACTTTGTGCCGCAGGCTCAAATTTGCGTGTGAAAAATTATTTTTCACACTAACATTCATGATGCCGCTTTGCGGCATCTCAAAAACCCGGAAGAACAAGGAGTAAGCACCTATGTGCGAACTTCGCAGTTCTTCCCGTGTGAAGATGTTTTTTCTTCACACTAACCTCCCATTCTGCCATTACCTGCGAATTTGGGCGGCAGCACAAATTTGCCGCGTGAAGATGCTTTTTCTTCCGTGGGAAGATGCTTTTCCTTCCCATTCTTTCCTCATATTTCTTCTCTACATCAAGGTTGTCGGTCTTGCATATCTGACCGCCTGTTCTAAGCTATAGGCCGCCCGAATAATATCTTTTTCTCCGAAATGCTTTCCAATCAGCTGAAGTCCGATCGGCAGCCCCCTTTGATCTCTTCCACAGGGCAGGCTGATTGCCGGCAGTCCTGCCAGATTCACGGATACGGTAAAGATATCAGATAAGTACATTTTCAGCGGATCCGACAGGCTCTCTCCAAGCTTTGGCGCCGTCTGGGGAGAAATCGGTCCCAGGATCATATCATACCGGTCAAAAGCTTTCTGAAAGCCCTGATTAATTAGGGTACGCACCTTTAATGCCTTGGTGTAAAATGCATCATAATATCCGGAACTGAGAACAAACGCCCCGATTAGCATTCTGCGCTTTACTTCCTCTCCAAACCCTTCGCTTCGGCTGTTCTTATACAATTCCTGAAGTCCTTCATAATCCGAAGATTGATAACCATATTTTACGCCGTCAAACCGGGACAGGTTGGAACTGGCCTCCGCACAGGCAATCACATAATAAGCGGGTACTGCATAATCCACAGCTTCTAAGTCAAACTCCTCCACCCGGGCACCCTTCTCTGTTAAAATCTTTACTGCATTATCAATATGGTCCTTTATCTCTTCCTCTACTCCCGAGCCTAGATAACCTTTCGGTATTCCAATTCGCATTCCACGAACATCATCAACGAGAGCATCCATATAGTCATACCCTGTTTGGCTAAGAGAAGTGGAATCCTTTCTGTCGCGCCCGGAGATAGCCTCCAGAACCGCCGCACAATCCGATACCGTTCTTCCCAAAGGTCCGATCTGATCCAGAGAAGAAGCATAAGCGATCAGTCCGTAGCGGGAAACCGTACCGTAGGTAGGCTTTATCCCGGTCACGCCGCAGTATCCTGCCGGCTGCCGAATGGACCCGCCGGTGTCCGAACCTAAGGCATAATACGCTTCCTCCGCCGCCACTGCCGCTGCGGAGCCTCCGCTGGAGCCCCCGGGTACATGGGAGGTGTTCCATGGATTCTTCGTTGCTCCGAAAAAGGAGGTTTCTGTCGTGCTTCCCATTGCAAATTCATCCATATTCGTCTTCCCAAGAATAACCGCTCCTGCACTTTTCAGCCTTTCTACCGCCGTTGCATCATAGGGCGGTTCGAAATTATACAGCATCCTGGAAGCGCAGGTCGTCTTAACATTCCTCATACAGATGTTATCTTTTATTGCCATCGGCACTCCGGCAAGCGGGGAATGAGCTAACTCCCCCTGATCTATCCGCTTTTGCACCTGAATCGCCTGAGCAAGTGCCTCCTCCTCCAAAAGGGTAATATAGCAATGGTAGGAAGTTTCTCTTTGCCTGATAACATCTAACTGTGCTTTGGTTGCTTCAACCACGGATATTTTCTTATCATTTATTAATTTCCCCAGCTCTAAAGCTGATAATGTCATAATGTCTTTCATTCGTCCTCCTCCTATTCAACCGTCTTCGGAACAACAAAGGATCCATCCTTCTTCCTGGGTGCATTTTTAAGCAGCTGCTCCCGCTCGTTCCTATTCACTACCTCATCTTCACGAAAAACATTCTTTATGGGGAGAACGTGGGACATGGGTTCCACTCCTTCCGTATCCAACTGATTCATGGTTTCCATATAACCCAGGATATTTTTTAAATCTTTGGCCGCCTGACCTTTTTTCTCATCCGGAACGGTAAGTTTAGCCAAATCGGCAACATATTGAATTGTTTTCTCTGTTATTTCCATACTCTACCTTCCTTTCTTGAAACTCATCTATTTTACGCCTTGTCTAATTTAATCTATACTTTCTATGGCTCCAACCGGGTTATATCTCTTGGAAACATGGTGGTTTCCCTGACATTCTGCTCATTAAGGAGCTTCATGGTCAGCCGCTCTAACCCGATACCAAGACCACCGTGAGGCGGCATGCCATATTTGAAAATCATAAGATAATTGGTAAAACTATCGTAATCCATTCCTCTGGCTTCCATTTTCTTAACCAGCTCCGTGTAGTCATGGATTCGCTGTCCGCCCGTGGTAATCTCCATGCCCTTGAATAGAAGATCAAAGCTTAAGGTAAGCTTCGGATCCGCAGGATCATCCATCGCATAGAACGGTCTCTTCTTGGAAGGGTAATGGGTCACGAATACAAAATCACTCTGGTATTCCTCTTGAAAATACCTGCCGATCAACGCTTCCTCCTCCGGTTCCAGATCATAAGGATTTCTGATTTTCCTGTTATATTTTTCACTAATAAGAACTTTTGCCTCATCAAATCNNAAATCTTACCGAGGGTATCTTGCCGATCTCCGGAAGAGCAACCTTAAGTATCTTCAGTTCCTTCGCATAGCTTACCTTTAACAGTCCAAATATAGAACGAAGCAGCTCGGTCTCCATCTCCATAATATCTTCAAAGCCCTTGATATACCCCATCTCAAAGTCAAGACTGGTATACTCATTCAAATGTCTTGTGGTGTTATGCTTTTCTGCTCGGAACACCGGTGCAGCCTCAAATACCCTGTCATACACTCCCACCATGGTCTGCTTATAAAATTGCGGACTCTGAGCTAGAAATGCTCTCTTGCCAAAGTACTCCAGCTTGAAAACATTTGCCCCGCCCTCCGCATTCCCTGCCACGATCTTAGGGGTACGGATCTCTGTGAAATCCTGTGCAAAGAGGAAATCCCGAAATCCCCTGACGATTCCCTCCTGCAGCTTAAAGATGGCTCGTTCTCCTATATTCCTTAGGGAAATGGGACGGTAGGCAAGCTTCGTCTCCAAAGAGGTCTTTAGCTTCCACTTACCGATTGGAAGAGGCAGCGGAGCATCTTGAAGCGGGACAGACAGAACGTTGATATTAATTAAGCGTACCTCGAATCCATAAGGCGCCCGTTCCTCTTGGCTTACGATACCTTCTGCGATAACGGTCATTCCTTCTCTTAGCTCTTTGCGATTAAAATTTGTAACACCTTCCTCATATATACATTGTACAAGACCTTCTTTTTTTCGCAATATTACAAATGCGATCTCACCCATATTGCGGATTGTATGAATCGCTCCGGTAAGCTTTACCGTACCGGTATGAGTTCCTTCCAGAATATCCCGAATTGCAGTCATATCCGGCTTTCTGATTCCTGTAATAAAATCCATCTCATTTCCTCCTTTTCTTAAAATTAGTTTAAGATTTGCGGGTCAAAAGCCAATTTATAAAATCGACTTCAAACAGTTACGCATTAAAATATTGTTTCTTATTACTTGAGCCTTTCCCTGTTTTGTGCAAATTGAAGAAGATTATTTGTTAATAAGAATCAAAAAACCCGAAGAACTTTGAAATATTCAAAATTCTTCGGGGCGAGAAACGATAGAAGTTCCCGCGGTACCACCCGCTTGAAGAGCACAGCTCTCCACTCTAAGCACGTAACGTGTGCCGCGCACGAGCCTACTGCGATTTTGACCCGCGGGCTCCGGAGTGTTCCGTATTCTACTTATCCCTGTTGGTGTGCTCTCAGTCGGTGGCTCACCATTCCTGTCATTCAGGTCTTGGGTAGAATAAAGTCTCCTTCCCAGCCGATTCCTATATGAAATTCTATAAGGATGATCGAAAATAAAGGTATTGTATTCGATCCATCCCTTTGTTGTTTGGTATGTTAACACATCGCTTCCGGAAATGCAAGTTATTTTAATTACTGAAATCCCTCCTTACTGTTCACACCCATCATGTA
>DOWG01000291.1:0-318 GCA_003519685.1 Lachnospiraceae bacterium | reverse complement strand
CGTCTTAATATAATCCTCCGGAAGCTCTTCCTCGGTCAGTTTAATGACCTCTCCGGTTTTTGAATTGTACATTACCTTATCTGTTATAAAGCTTCGATCCGATAAGATCACCAGAGGCGGAGCATCGGAGAAAACATCCCGTCCCATCAGCAATCTCGAATCATATTCAAGGCCAAACAGATTTGACAGCGTCGGCAGAATATCGAGGCTCGAGCAAGGCTCCTCGACAATGATATTTTGCTTCATCCCTGCACTCCAAAGAATGAAATGGTTCCTATATACCTCAAAGTTTTGGTCCACCTCATGCCCTGCCAGTTC
>DOWG01000081.1:5764-8736 GCA_003519685.1 Lachnospiraceae bacterium | reverse complement strand
TACCAATTGATCCACCTCTTCGGATACTTCTTCGGCAAGCCTTTTACTCGTAGTGATCAGGATCGCAGAAGCTAATTCATCATGCTCTGCCTGGGATAAGAGATCCGCTGCGACATATCTGGGATTCGCCGTCTCATCCGCCAGAACAAGAATCTCACTTGGACCTGCAATGGAATCAATGCTTACATGACCATAAACTGCCTTCTTAGCCAGGGCCACATAGATATTGCCCGGTCCGACAATCTTATCCACCCTGGGAATGCTTTCCGTTCCGTATGCCAGCGCTGCAATTGCCTGGGCTCCTCCCACCTTATAGATCTCAGTAACGCCGGCTTCCCTCGCTGCCACTAAAGTTCCGGCATAGACCCTGCCATTCTTGTCCGGAGGCGTTACCATGGCAATTCTTTTTACGCCTGCAACCTTAGCCGGAAGAACATTCATCAGAACGGAAGAAGGATAGGCTGCTTTTCCTCCCGGAACATAGACACCGGCAGAGGCAATCGCCGTAACCTTCTGTCCCAGTATCGTACCGGCCCCCGTTGTATCAAACCAGCCATAGGTCTTTTGCTTTGTATGATAGGCTTCGATATTCTCTTTTGCCTTGCGTATAACCGTAAGAAGAGATTCATCCACCTGATCGTAGGCCTCCTTGATCTCTTCCTCCGTAACAAGGATATTTTCCTTATGAATTACAGCCTTGTCAAACTTCTCCGTATAAGAAAAGAGTGCCTGATCCCCCTTCTCCTTAACCTCCTTAAGAATCTCTGTAACAACATCCGCATAGGAATCATATTGATTCGGACTCCGTTTTAACAGATTCTCCAATATATTCTTTTTTGTTTCTGCATTCAGCATTAAAGTACGCATCTTATCTTCCTCCCGTCCCATCCGCTTCCTTTTGGTTTTGTAAAACTTCCTTCCAATCCGTTATCATTTTATGAATGCGCTCATGCTCCATCTTCATACTTACTTCATTAACTACCATACGGGCGGAAAGGCTTGCAATTTTCTCCAGTACCTCCAGGCCGTTCTCCCGAAGTGTCGAGCCGGTCTCAACGATATCAACAATGACCTCGGAAAGCCCTACGATGGGTGCAAGCTCAATCGAGCCGTTTAGTTTTATAATTTCAACGGTCTGGTGCTTCTTATTATAGAAATAATCCTTGGCGATATTCGGATACTTGGTAGCTACCCGGATCAGCCCGCCATGATTTAGTAATTCCCTCGCGGAGGAAGGACCGGCGACACACATTCTGCATTTCCCGATTCCCAGGTCTAAAACCTCATATAGCTTTCGGCCTTCCTCAAGAATCGTATCCTTTCCGACGACGCCGATATCGGCAGCTCCGTATTCTACATAAGTAGGAATATCGTTTGCTTTAGCAAGGAAGAATTTCAGCTTAAGCTCTTCATTCACAAAAATCAACTTTCTGGAGGACGTATCCTTTATCTCTTCACAGGTAATTCCTATCCTCTCCAACAGTTCTATCGTACTATGTGCCAATCGCCCTTTTGCCAGTGCCATCGTAATATATCGCATTCGATCCGTCCTTTCATCCTTTCCATCCTATTCCTATGGTCTTCACGAGAATCTTTTATCTAGCCATTAGTTCCTTTATAGATACGGTCTGTACCGAACCGGCGGAGGCATCGATCACCTGGATTTCAGTATCCTTATTAATATACAGGATACCGCCGATCTCCATCCGTTTTACATAGGCAAGATAATCCTCCATGGAGATTGCATCATTCGACTTCTGTAGAATGATATGCATGCCCTCCTTACGGAAATGATTTGCCAAAGCAATTGCCTGCCTGCGGCAATCCTGCCGATACAGAAGAAGCGTGTCCTGTGCCTCCGGTTTTTGAAGCAGCTTCTGCCTGGATAAGGCAAGCATGAGCTGATCAATTACAATCGCAAGACCAATCGCCGGAGTATCCTTTCCAAACTGCCCCACAAGAGCATCATAACGACCGCCGGTTGCGATTGCCTCTCCCGTCTGGTAGGTATAGGCTTTAAAAATGATCCCGGTATAATAATTGTATTTGCTCAGCATCCCAAGATCAAAGGAGATATACTTTTCATATCCGTATTCTGCGAGAATCCGATAGAGCCGTTCTAATCGTTCAATTGCCTGTAAGGCGCGGGGGTTATCGGTTGATTTTCTGGCAAAGGTTAGAATTTCTAATGAACCAAACAGTTCCGGCAACTTCAGTAAAATATCCTTTAATCCCTGCCTGATATCCTTGGTACCAATGATTTCCTCAACACCGAACCTGTTCTTTCTCTGGATCAGGTCCCTAAGCATCCTCACCTCATCCTCAGCCAGTCCGGCCTCCTCAACCAAAGCACGAAAGAAATCAGCATATCCAATCTCCAGCTGAAATTCCTGCAAGCCGGATTTTAGGAGACATTCCACCGTCAGAGCAAGCATTTCGGCGTCTGCCTCCATACTGTCATCATTCATAAGCTCTGCTCCAAGCTGCGTGACCTCTTTTAATTTTCCCTGATAATCCGAATTATTCAAGAAGGTATTCCCGATATAGCACAGACGGATCGGACCGCTCTCTTCCTTATAATATTTTGCTACGCAGCGGGCAATCGAGGGAGTAATATCCGGTCTTAAAACAAGGGTATTCCCTTCCCGGTCAAAGAATTTATACATGTCCTTTGATGCAACAGTTCCCCGTTCCTGGCAGAAGATATCAAAATATTCAAAAGCAGGCGTCTGAATGTCACGGAATCCAAAGGTCTCCAAAACCTTATGCAGATTCTTTTGCAGTGTCAGCTTTGCTGCGCATTCTGAATTATAGATGTCCCTGACCCCCTCCGGTGTATGAAGTAATTTATCCATCCTAACAGCACCTCGCCTTCCAGTGTTGATACTTTCACATGGTACAGTGCTAATTCACTACCATGCTAATTTGATTTTCAATTATAGTTGATTCCCTATTTTATGTCAAGTGTTTTC
>DOWG01000081.1:0-5757 GCA_003519685.1 Lachnospiraceae bacterium | reverse complement strand
TTCCGCCTTGTGCGGAACGTTCCCAGAATTCCATGAGACGTTCAAAGGTAAGATAATAATAAACATCTCTCTTTTTGAAATAAATGAGGAGAAAGGCAATACCGCATTGTTCTTCAAATTCCTTCATAAACGATACCTGGTGCTCATGTATATTATTTATATTAAAAGTATCCACAGCACATTCCTTTGCATCAAAGCAAACCGGAATTCCCTGCACGACACCTATGTAATCAACCGTACTTTTCTGCTCAAAATAAGCCAGGGTAATATGTCTTGTCTCTTTATCAATTTCAATCGGCGTTATTGGGGTCGGGATTTTCTGGATCAATGCCAATCCGTTTTCCCGGTATTTTATATTGGTTAGGTTGATCATCTCCTCCAGCATGGATCCCCTAAGCCCCCTGGATTTCCATGATGCCATACCTCCGCCCTCCTTCCATCTCCAATTTATAATTTGAGTGTCATAAGTCACATAAAAACCATGGGCATGAATAGGAGCGCATATATATTCAGATTGGCTAAGACCGGCTGACTGTAGTCAAAGTCAGGTAAGGCAGCCAAATGAATATATATAAGGTCTTATTCCTATTAAAATCTTAAAATGACTTATGTCACTCATATCATCTCATTGTGTTTTTACCATATCTCCCCAAGCCCTACAAAATAACTCCGGCGGCTCTGCCTTAAATTCCTTCCCGGATAAATATGCCAACTCTCCTTCTATCGCAGGAAAGACTATACGGTAGGAATGCAGCAATTGATGGGAAAGACCGTAGCTCGACTTAAAATAAAGATTGGTCTTTTGCTCGCCGTATTTAAAATCTCCTAAGACCGGGTGCCCTATGCTTGCCAGATGAGCCCGAATCTGATGGGAACGGCCGGTAATTAACTTCACCTGCAGCAAAGTATAATTTCCTTTGATGCCCCGGCGGTTATTCTCAGATGAATAAGCAAGTGGTTCGTATTCCGTGCAGATATAATCCGAATGATCCGCCTGCTCCTTTCGGATGGATACCATGTTTTTCGCGGTATCCTTTTGCAGGTAGCCTTCGATCCGCTGATTTCTTTCCACTCTTCCCTTAACGATACAAAGATAGTATTTATCCACATGACGGTGCTTAAAAAGCTTTGCCATCTCCTGTAACCCAAGTAAAGATTTGCCGGCAATGATTAGACCACTGGTATTTCTGTCAAGCCGGTTGCACATGCCGGGCCGAAAGCTGATTAACTGCTCCTTTGTCATCTGCCCGGAGGACAATAGATAGGAAATCATATATTCCACAAGGGAAATATCGTCCTTCTCTGCCTTCTGTGAAAGTACCCCAAAAGGTTTATTCATTATAAGAATATTAGAATCCTCATAAATAATATCCAACTGGTAATCAGCTTGGATGGTATAAAGCGTTTCCTGAAATTGCTCTATCGTTGCATCCGACAGGAAAAGCTTGATTTCATCGTTCACCGCAAGTTTTTCCGAGCCATCCGCTTTCTTCCCATTCAATACAATATTCTTTTTGCGTAGCATTTTATAGATAAAGCTTTGGGGCGCTTTATTTAAAATTTTAAGTAGCAGCTTATCCAGGCGCTGCCCTGCCTCATTCTGTTGAACTATAAATTGTTTCATCTTTTAGCTAGCCAGGATACCCCGTCCTCTTTAGGTCGGGGAGGAATGGCGTACTTGCCATTTCTTATACTTGAGCTTTCCTTTCTGTTAAATATAATTTACGTGGTTCTATTAGTTTTAAGTCCTTTACTTTTGCGCTGTCATGTATTTTCTGTCCATCCAGCGTTTTCAATGCAAAGTAGCCAGTAGACCGTCTACCTGTTATGTAGCACTCAGTATTTTTGAACAATACTTTGTCAAATAGCCGATACCCATTTACCATGTACGGGGCCTGATTAAGTTTCCGGACGCCTCGTTTAGGATTGGATTTATGTATCTGACGGTTATGACAGCGTATCTTTTTACTGTTATACCATTCTTCTGCCGGCAGTACATCCGGATACCCGGTGATACACCTGGCATCTACACGGTGTTCTTTGGGCAAATTATAAGCTATCCGATTTGCTTTTGTGATATACCCATATGTCATTTTTATATGGATGCCAGATGGCTCATAAATTTCTTTGAGTTCGTTATAAACTGACCATCTCATGATACCCATGAAAGCAGCGCCTTTGGCAGTAAAGGTTATCTTTGGCTCCCAGCCCCAAAGCATCTTAGCTTCCGGTTTGTGGTTTTTGGAGTCATTACACTTGTCACAAAGGGTTATCTGGCTGCTCGGCTTATCTGTGTGGTCGCCTTTCCAGTAGGCCCAGTGATGAGTATGCAAGATGTTGCTTTTGGATTTACCATGGCACCATTGGCAGGTATAATTGTCACGCCAGAATACATACTCACGGACATTAACGAAGTCTAAAAGCTCACCTTTCTGATAATCGGTACCTTCCGGAGTCGGTAACCCGAGTTCCATTGCTTTGATTTTCTGCAGGTCGAAGCTTGCTGTTTCTATAATGATTTTAGATATAGGCAAGATTTTAGTCATATCTTCTATTACTTTTAGATGAGAATCTACTTTTGCTCTGACACTTGGTGCCAGCCATCCTGGATGTTTGGATTTTGTGCGGTTTAAAAAACGTGGTTCCCGATACCTAAGTTTTCGGTTACGTCTGGAACTTCGTAAAGAACGTCTCGTTTCCAGTAAGTCTGAAATGTCATTTCGAGGTGTTACCTCGGCTGCATACAATTCTTGGGTTTTTGTAGTTGCAGACAATCCAATGGTTTTAGAACCTGCATCCACGCCTAATGTGATAGATTGTGTATAGCTATCACTATCATAAGTTAGTTGTATAGTAAACGGACACCGTTTGATTGCCTTAGCCCTTTTGGACCGTAATAGATGTTTCACTTTACCGTACCGTTTGGTAGGCATAAGCGGTTGTCCGTCTTTACTTAACACGTAGACCATAACGGTACTCCTCTCTGTTGGTATGTAAGTTAATACATAACGCCGGATTGCTCCGGTAAGGATGCCTTCGCCAATGTTATAAAAGCTTTTTTAGTATGCGACACTGCTCCGTACCCAAAAGAGCTGTTTAATCACATACGATAGAGCCGTAGATTAGGCATTACGTCCACGGGTATCATGACTTAAATAACGTAGTCAGTTAAGACTTAGGCTAGTCAACCAACTTCTTAAGAGAAACAAAAGATTCTCTTAAGAAGCCCCTACTTCAAGTGCTTTTGCACTAAGTGGTGGGTAATTGACAATACATTTCTCCCGAATTCTGCGCCATTATCGTACGGGCAAGACCTCCGCCATGGAATAAATATAGTAATCTGCCAGCTCCTTCTTCATAGCATTATCCTTTTCCGAAAATTTATCGTATACCGCACAGACTTTCATGGCAGCATTCTTGCCAGCCATCACCCCCTGGATAACATCTTCAAAAACCAGACACCTTGCGGGAGCAACGTTTAAGTCCTTCGCTACCAGAAGATAGATATCCGGAGAGGGTTTACCTTTCTCCACCTCACAGGAGGTCCGGATTGAATCAAAATATTCTGCAATTTCCAGCTTTTCTATAACCAGATCGGTCAATTCTCTGGAATTGCTGGTTGCTATCCCAGTTTTTATATTGTGGTGCTTAAGATTCTTCAGTAATTCCAGAACCCCTTCCTTTAACGGGACCTCCGTAGCATACTTCTCCCAGGCCATTTGATTCCAATCCTCTTTAATCTGATCCAGTACTGTCAGAAAGCTGAAAATAATTCTTAAAGTAAGCCGCTGTCTCGCTAAAGCTCATCCCTTCTATATTTCTCTGCAGATTTGCAGGCGCCGAAATACCATATCTTTTCAGATATTCTATATCAATGCTCTCCCACATCCACATAGAATCAATCAACGTTCCGTCCATATCAAAAATCACTGCATCTATGTCTTTTAACATCCTTATCTCCTTATTCTCTTTCTGTCCTCTGATCGGTGCAAACAGGTTCTTCTTAAGTGAAAAACCCATATACTATCGCGTGTTTCTTAAAAGCGCTATCTCCTCCTTAGTCAGCTCGCGGTATTCCCCTGGCTTAAGCCCTTCGTCCAAGCGCAGATTGCCCATAGACAAACGCTTCAGATAGATAACCTCCTTGCCCATTGCCTCAAACATTCGTTTTACCTGATGAAATTTACCCTCCTGTATGGTTAATTCAACCTCAGAAACGGCATCGGAAGCTAATATCGTAAGCTTGGCCGGCAGGGTACGATAATCTTCCTCTATCATAACCCCTTCAAGGAAGGCTTCCGTATCTTCCCCGGTTACCTTTCCTTTCACCTTGGCATAATAGACCTTATCTACATGCTTTTTCGGTGAAAGAAGCTGATGCGCCAATTCCCCATCGTTCGTAATAAGAAGCAGCCCTTCCGTATCCTTATCCAACCGGCCGACCGGAAATAGATCCTTTCGCTGCCGGTCAGTAATCAAATCCAGAACGGTCCTGCTGACCTTATCCCTTGTTGCAGAAACCACGCCTGCCGGCTTATAAAGCATATAATAGACAAGGCTCTGATAGGATACTCTTACATCGTCAAAGCATACCGTATCATCCGGAGCAACTTTGCTCTCCGGCTTCGTTATTACCATATGGTTCACCTTTACCCTTCCCTTTCGGATCCATTGCTTAATCTCACTCCGGGTACCGATCCCCATATCTGCAAGAAATTTATCCAGTCGTATTTGTACCGCCATATCTCCTCCTGCACTTCTGCCTACTACCTTTTTGTTACTATTCACACCCACCATGTATACCATGTTATGATTTCGACAAATGTATCCGAATTCGGAGACGCTTTCGCTTNNTAGACTTTGCCCAGGTGTGAACAATAACGACAGCATCTATACCCATCTCCATCCGGGCAGATATTTATTCTTAAATTGATTCTTTGTGATCTTCCCCCAGCCCAGCGGATAGCCCTCCACACAGATCAGATACCAGCCATCCTCATATTGCTCCTCAAATTCGACAGATTCACATTTGAGATACCGGATGACATTCGGATCATCCCTTTTAAGAGAAATGATTTTCCCATATTCCTTCCCATTCATGGCACTTGCCAGGGCCTGCGAAGGCTCAAACCGCAGCTTTTTCATTTCACCGATAAGTAGTCCCTGCCTTAGAATACGTAGGCCATGAAGATTCGGTAAACCTTTGGGCACCAGATAGACATAGGGTTCACGAACGACAATCTCACCTTTGCTGATTCGATTCGGATCCAGTTTCTTAATAAAACTGCATGCTTCCTCAGAAAGCAGTGTTTTCTTACCGGCTGCCGCATTCCTTGACATAGTATTCTTTCCTGTGGCATTCTTAAACATTGCACTCTTTCCGGATATATCCTTTCCTACCGCACTCCTTCCGGGTATCGTATCCGACGGATTCTCCCGATACGGATCCCCATCCTTACGAAGCAGCGCAATAAAATGGCCTTCCCCATTCAGCTTATGGGGCCATAGCCGGATACAATTCTTCAGTTCATCCTTCCCATCTGCCCATTCCGGCTTTCCGAAGGCAAACCCTTCGTAAGATAAACCAAGTTTCTGCTGCATGGCATTCCCGGGAATGGCATTGACCACATGAAATTCTGGAAACTGCTCCAGAAGATAGGATATGGTTCCTTCATCCTCCTCCGGTGAAAAAGTACAGGTGGAGTACACCATCATACCGCCAGGCTTTAACATACGGGCGGCAAAGGTGATAATCTC
>DOWG01000023.1:10545-11647 GCA_003519685.1 Lachnospiraceae bacterium | reverse complement strand
TTTGACGAAATCATATGATAGACTTTATTAGGATGTGAACAGTAACCAGCGCCCCAGTCTACTGTTTCGGCACTCCATTTTCGTCTTTTTTCTTCCTTTACCGACTTGCTTCTCCTCCAAAATAGGAATTGCAATGACATTCATCCACAAGCAGCAGCAAAAACAGCCGGGTTATCCACAAGGACCTCTCACCTATACACGAGTGGAATTCTATTTACCAATAAGAAGGAGCGCAATTTTTTCTGCCAGTTTATATTAGCCGAAAATGTCGCAGGGCATACGCCACCCCATCGTCGTCTACGTCTTTTGTAAGAAAGGATGCCATACTCTTAACTCTCTCGGATGCATTCCCCATGGCGATACTGTGCTTAACATACTCCAGCATGGGAAGATCATTGGAGCTGTCCCCCAGGGCATAGGTATTCTCATAAGAAATGTTCTTATGCTTTCTCAGAAATGCGATCCCGGTCGCCTTCGAGCAGCCTCTGGGAACCACTTCAAAAAAGTTCCCGCCGCGGTCAATAAAATCAAACATTTCCTTATATTTATTATGGAAAGCATCCAGTCCATCTTTCGAGGAAGGCCAGATACAGAATTTATCAAAGCTGATATCCGGGGTTTCCCAGGTACCTACCGTAAAATCGTGCCGGTTCATATGGTCATATTTTATCTGACGCGCCACCGGGTTCGTATATTCCTTATCATAGTAAATTGCAGAGGATCCCTCCAATATTGCCTCAATCTTACAGTTTCGCAGATCCTGCTGTAAAGCCGGTATCATGTCCGTGGAAATGGTGACATGATACAAGATATCCCCGCGATAGACGATGCAGGTTCCGCAGCCGTAGACACCGCCGTCAAATCCCACATTCAAAATATCATCCCCCATTTCCGCAAGCGTACGCCCGGTATTGAGAAATGCCAGATTTCCCTTCGCCTGCGCCTGCTTGATTGCCGCTCTGGTACTGTCCGATATGGTAAAGGTCCGATGGCTTAATATGGTTCCGTCTATATCAAAAAATATCAAATTCGAATTCATTGTTTTCCTCATTTCTATATGTCTTTTAGATTATTGCGAAACTTCTATATTGTAGCTATTGTG
>DOWG01000023.1:7511-10449 GCA_003519685.1 Lachnospiraceae bacterium | reverse complement strand
TCAGATACGAAAAGATAATTTAGAAAATATGCCGGAAAAGGCTTTTGCAGAACATACCGATAGATGAAATGCATCCTCTTTTTCAGTGAAGATTCTTATTCCTATCATGCCAGTGGTCCCCGTTTTATCGTATAGGAAAGTGCATTCTAAAAGTGCATTCTATACGATAAAAAGCGCTCCACGCGAGAGTTTACCAAGGCAAACTCTTTGTTCTATATAGGTACCCGCGAAACGGCATATATCTTCATAAAAAATTTTTACGTTGAAAAGTGGATACATTCCACCTATCTGTAGTACTGTACATTTTATAATAATCCTAATATTCGTATTTATCATGCCTTTATCATTTCAACCCATGTAAATTGAATTATATCCGGCATAGAAATGTGTATGAGAGTCGGGTATATATGCCATACTCGTTTCACCGTTATAGTAATGATAATGCCCGCCCTGAATATAGATAGCCGGACCGGTTGCGGTTCTATAAGTGTGATCATGGCCTATGCTTAAAGTAGTTCTTCCTTCCATATAGTGTATGTGACCAGCAACGTCAGGACTTGCACTGGTTTCGCCGGAATAATTATGAAAATGTCCGCTACTATACGTTGTTGCTCCGTTATAATTATGGGTGTGTAATTCATTCATCATCTTAGTCACCTCATATGTATTTTATGATTATATTAATCCAACGTTACCTTTATTTAATAAATTATTTACAGATATTTTACAAATTGATAGGCGTGTCATAAGTCACATAAAAAACAATGAACATGAATAGGAATGCATATATCATATCAAAAGTTACTGTTCACACCCCTAACAAAGTCTTTCCTATGATTTCGACAAATGATATCCGATAAGGAGTATTTGCATTCGTCGGTACTTTGGCTCCGTATTTTGGAGCCTTATGTANNATACATGATGGGTGTGAACAGTATCCATCAAAACCTTAAAATGACTTCTGACACTCATATCAACCTTGCATTGAATATTAATTCATGATAGAATAAGCAAGGTTATGATTAATGTTATTAACACACATGTAAGGAGTGTCGCCAATGCAGAAATACGATGTAATCATAATAGGAGCCGGTCCATCCGGTATTTTTTGCGCCTATGAATTAATCAAACAGAATAAAGAGCTTAAGATTTTAATAGTGGAAAAGGGAAGATCCATTGAAAAAAGAAATTGCCCGAAGAGAAAGACGAAACAATGTATTGGATGTAAACCTTGTTCAATCACAACCGGTTTTGCCGGAGCAGGAGCCTTCTCGGATGGAAAGTTATCCTTGTCTCCCGATGTCGGCGGCAATCTTCCAGATATCTTAGGATATGATAAGGCCGTAGAACTAATTAAAGAATCGGATGATATTTATTTGAAATTTGGTGCGGATACCAATGTATATGGTGTCGACAAAGTAAATGAAATTCAGGAAATAAGAAGACGCGCTATCAACGCTAACTTAAAATTGATCGAATGCCCGATCCGTCATCTTGGTACCGAGGAAGGATATAAAATCTATACCCGCCTCCAGAAACATCTGCTGGACAGCGGAATTGAGATTATCTTCAATACCATGGTAGATGAAATTATCATTGAAGACAACAAAGTAAAAGGAATTACCACTACGAAGGGGGATACCTATTACGCCGATGAAGTTATTTCCGCAATCGGCCGTGAGGGTTCCGATTGGTTTAGCCACATCTGCAAGAGCCATGGAATAGAAACCAAGGTCGGTACTGTGGATATCGGTGTTCGTGTTGAAGTTCGTGATGAGGTCATGGAATTCTTAAATAAGAACCTGTACGAAGCAAAGCTGGTATACTATACACCTACCTTTGATGATAAAGTCCGCACATTCTGTACCAACCCTTCCGGTGAGGTCGCAACCGAATATTATGAAAATAATCTTGCCGTTGTAAACGGACATGCTTATAAATCACAAGAATTTAAGACAAACAATACAAATTTTGCTATTCTAGTTTCCAAGAACTTTACGAAGCCATTTAATACACCGATCGAATATGGCAAGTATATCGCACAGCTGAGCAATATGCTATGCGGCGGTAAAATCCTGGTACAAACGTTCGGTGACTTTCAGAGAGGAAGAAGAACCACAGAGGAACGTCTCTGCAGAAACAATTTAATACCGACCCTGAAGGATGCCGTTCCCGGAGATCTGTCTCTGGTATTCCCGCACCGTATCATGGTGGATATTAAGGAAATGATTCTTGCTCTCGATAAGGTTACCCCCGGTATTGCCAGCGACGAGACCTTACTGTATGGTGTTGAAGTTAAATTCTACTCCAACAAGGTTGTCGTAAATGAAGACTTTGAGACAAGTGTGGAAGGCTTACGGGCAATCGGCGATGGTGCCGGTATCACAAGAGGCTTACAGCAGGCTTCTGCGAATGGGATCAGTGTAGCAAGAAGCATTCTTGCGAAAATGAATCGGAAATAGTATAAGTACATGTGATTATGATCGTTTCGTTTATACTCATCATTTACCGGATGAACATCACATTCAAAATCAGATGAAGCCGCAGTTCCGAAAGAATGGGAATTCCCTGTTCGGAACTGCGGTTTTATCGTATTTCTCCCCATCCAGTAATCATCAAAGCGTTTAAACTCAACCGACTGCATGGATGCAGCAGGAAAACAATATGGCATTTTGGATATATCTGTTATATAATAAAATATAGTTAAATCCGAACTAATATTTAGCAACCTAGCCGGAGGTGTTTTACCTATGCGGACTAAAAAAATACTTTCTATCCTTATCCTATTGGGAATTATTTTGGTTCCCATATTATTATATTACTTCGGAGGGAGTATCCCAACACAAAAATACATCTATGAAATCAATTGGGATATTGATATTCCCTCAGACTATAAACCCATTTATCAGAGCCAGGATAAGCACGATTTTCAGGGAAA
>DOWG01000023.1:4160-7481 GCA_003519685.1 Lachnospiraceae bacterium | reverse complement strand
CCTAATTCAAATAATTCTGATAATACCGAAATCGAAACATTTGTACAATCTGTTATATCCGGCTTAAATATTCCAAAGAGCCAGGAGCCGGTATTTACACAATATTACTTATGGCAAAAATTTGTCCGCTATGGGAAGACCCTGGTTGTTTTATATTTCCCGGACAGAAATCAAGTGTTTTTTATTGAAAGTTTAATTTGAGCCGCAGGTACTCTCCTACCGGATGAACATCGCATCCCCAAAGCTGAAGAACCGGTATCGTTCTTTTACAGCTTCCGCATAGGCTGCCATGATATGGTCCCGTCCTGCCAGAGCTGAAACCAGCATCATCAGGGTTGATTCCGGCAGGTGAAAATTCGTTATCAAAGCATCCATAATCTTAAATTGATATCCCGGATAGATAAAAATCGAAGTGTCTCCGCTTCCGGCATGAATAACTCCATTTTCATCCGCTGCGGACTCAATGGTTCTGCAGCTGGTGGTCCCTACGCAGATAATTCTTCCGCCCATTTTCTTAATTTTATTGATCTGCGCGGCAGCTTCCTCATTGACCTGGTAGAATTCCGAGTGCATATGATGCTCCAGGATATTATCCACCTTAACCGGACGGAAAGTGCCAAGACCTACATGCAAGGTTACACTAACAATGGTAACCCCCATTTCTTCAATCTCATGCAATAGCTCTTTTGTAAAATGCAGACCTGCCGTAGGAGCAGCTGCGGAGCCTTCATACTTTGCATAGACTGTCTGATAACGGTTTTTGTCGGCCAATTCATGGGTAATATAAGGAGGAAGCGGCATCTCTCCCAATTGATCCAGAATTTCTTCAAAAATTCCCTGATAAGAAAACTGAACCAAACGATTCCCATCCTCGATTACCTCTATAATTTCACCGGTCAAAAGCCCATTGCCAAAACTGATTTTAGTCCCGGGCTTTGCTTTCTTTCCCGGCTTAACAAGGGTTTCCCAGATATCATTCTCTCTCCTTTTTAAAAGCAACAGCTCTATCCTGGCTCCATGAACGCTCTCATCGCCCTCCGGACTTTCTTCTTCATGAATTTTCTCACCGATCAGCCTGGCAGGAATCACCTTCGTATTATTGATTACCAGACAATCCCCTTTTCTTAAATACTGTCCTATCTTTTTAAAAATAGTATGTTCCATAGCACCGGTTTCTTTATCCAGGACCAAAAGCCTTGAGCCGGAACGATCCTCTAAGGGATCCTGTGCAATTAATTCCTCGGGTAAATCATAATAGAAATCCTGCTTCGTTAATACTTTTTCATCTTTCATATTAATCTCCATTCTGCGTTGCTTTTGATGGCTCGTTTACGAGACAATACGCATATACAAGTTTGTAGATGCGGCACAGACACAAACTTGCTGAGAGAAAAAAATCTTAGACTCTTTCTCTCTATAATCTTCTTTCCTCAAATTCTTATATTGAGATTTCTCCTCATCCTAACTTAAAAGAGGTTGAATTTTTTTGTACGCTAGATATTATAATGTTTTTCGTCCCAAAAATCCATAGCAATAAAAACAAATGCGAGACTATTCGCATTAAATTGATAAAGTATAAAAGTTTTGGTGCAAAATTCCATATGTTACGAATGAAATCAGATTTTACTAATATAATTAGTTATAAAAATAGGAACGAGCTATTGCTGGGATTCCAGAGAGCATGCGCCCACCGGGCGCACGCAAAAGGCCTGCAGCCCAAAATTTGCAGGTAGTCAGGGAAAGATATGATAAGAGTCACAAACTTGTATATGCGTATTGTCTCGTAAACGAGCGGGCAAAAACAGCGCAGAAATGAGGTTAATTATGATGATAGAGAAAGAGCTGTTAACCATCCAAAATCTTGTAACATCCTTTCGTATCAACGGTCAGTATTATGCGGCCGTCGACGGGGTTTCTATGTCTGTAAAAGAGAATGAAGTATTTGCCATTGTCGGTGAGTCAGGATGCGGGAAAAGCGCACTGGCTCTTTCTATTATGCGCCTGCATAATCCGGTATTCACGAAAATCGAGGGTAAGATTTCTTTTAAAAACCAGGATTTGCTTTCGCTAAGTGTTAATGAATTGAACCGAATTCGCGGCAGAGATATCGGAATGATCTTTCAGGACCCGCTTACCGCACTCAATCCCTTAATGAAAATCGGTGCCCAGATCGAGGAAAGCCTTACTTACCATACGAATTTAAGCAGTAAGGAAAAGCAAAAAAGGGCCCTGGAGCTTTTGGATGACGTAGGAATTGAAGCCCCTACTCTAACCTATGACCAGTTTCCTCATGAGCTCTCCGGAGGCATGCGTCAGAGGGCAATGATTGCAATCGCCCTGGCGTGCAAGCCCTCCCTGGTGATTGCAGATGAACCAACGACTGCCCTGGATGTAACCATTCAGGCGCAGATTCTGGATTTGCTTAAAAAACTGCAAAAGGAAATGGGATCCGGAATTATCTTAATCACCCACGACTTAGGTGTCGTTGCGGAAATGGCGGATAAAGTCGCTGTGATGTATGCCGGACAGATTGTGGAAACAGCCGATGTCTATGAACTATTCTCGAATCCGCTTCATCCTTATACCAGGTCTTTGATGGCCTCCATGCCCAGTAAATCCTCCGGTGATACGGAGTCCGACCGCCTTCATGTCATTCAGGGCATGGTTCCCTCCCTGCTCTTGCAAAAAAGGGACGGCTGCCGGTTTTCCCCCAGGATTCCTTGGATCGAGCCTTACTACCATGAGGAAAATCCGGTCTACCACGAGGTATATCCCGGGCATTTTGTTCTATGCACCTGCTTCCGGCATTTTCATTTTAACGAAGAAAGGAGAAAAAGCCGTGTCATTACTGGAAGTTAACGATTTAAAGGTATATTTCCCCATACGGGGAGGTATCTTAGGCCGTACCCAAGGCTATGTCAAGGCTGTTGACGGGATCTCTTTTACGATTGAAGAAGGGGAAGCCCTGGGTCTTGTAGGCGAATCCGGCTCCGGGAAAAGTACCACAGGTAAAGCGATTATCGGTCTGGAGAAAATAGCAAGCGGACAGATTCTGTTTGCCGGAGAGGACATTACCCGGTATGTCGGTAAGAATCATTCTCCCTATCGGAGGGGCGTCCAGATGATCTTCCAGGATGTTTACTCCTCTCTTAATCCAAAGAAAAGAGTGTTGGACATTATCGCAGAGCCGCTTCGTAATTTTGAGAAACTGTCCAACTATGAGGAACGAAAAAGGGTCGATGAGCTCTTAGATATTGTCGGCCTGTCACCGGAGACAGCGATCCAATATCCCCATGAATTCTCCGGCGGCCAGAGGCAGCG
>DOWG01000023.1:3345-4099 GCA_003519685.1 Lachnospiraceae bacterium | reverse complement strand
CATGATTTAGGCGTGGTTCAGCATATGTGTTCCAAGATTTCGATTATGCATAAGGGGCGCTTTGTCGAAGAGGGCAGCAATACGGAAATATTTAACAATCCAGTACATATCTATACCAAGCGTCTTATGGCTGCAATTCCGGATATGGATCCCGGCAAACGAAAGGAATCCCAGAACCTTCGTAATCAGGTTTCCATGGAATATGCGCAGAATTTCCAACGGTACTATACCCCGGATAACCAAGTATATGATCTGAAAAAATTAAGCGGCAATCATTATGTCGCTTTACCATAGAAAGTAGGTAATGCGTATGTGGAAAACAATTGTTCGAAGAATACTCATCCTGATACCGCAGGTCTTTCTGATTAGTTTACTGGTTTTTATATTGGCGAATTTTATGCCGGGAGACGCCCTCACCGGAAAAATTGATCCCAACGTCTCGCCGGTTCGGTTAGAAGAGCTTCGCCGGCAATGGGGCTACTATGATCCCTGGTATGTCAAATACGGCCGCTGGCTGGGGAACGCTCTTCGGGGTGACTTAGGGGAAAGTACGGCTTATAAGATCCCGGTCACCACACTCATCGGCGAACGGGCGATCAATACCTTCTGGCTGTCCCTTGTAACTACCATCCTAATGTACCTCCTTGGAATTGTGCTTGGCATCCTTTCCGGCCGTTACAATGAGAAGTTGCCGGATAAGATCATCGTATTCTATACCTTTATTGCCCTGGCCATGCCTTCCATTGTCTTTGGC
>DOWG01000023.1:0-3196 GCA_003519685.1 Lachnospiraceae bacterium | reverse complement strand
TCTTCGATGGGATATGACATTGCTTTCCTGCTCAGCGGTTCCATTTTTATAGAAAATGTGTTCTCCTATCCGGGAATGGGAAAATTATTTTTGGAATCCATTCAGCGAAGAGATTATGCCGTCGTCAATGCCTTAATCATATTATTTGCCGTACTTACGGTACTGGGGACTCTGCTGTCCGATATCATCATGTCTCTGGTGGATCCCCGGATACGTATCAAATAGGAAAGGAGGGAATAAGGTGGAAGAGAAAAAAGAAATTGATCTGGATAACACCAGGTCTTCACAGAAAGGCTATAACCAGCCCCCTTCCTTTGCCAGGCTGGTTTGGAGAGAGATCCTTCATGATAAATTTGCACTGGTATCCTTTCTTCTGTTCTTAGCCATTATGTTTACGGTATTTATCGGATCTACCTATGCGGATACCGGCAGTTCGGGAAAGGTCAATCTGGCGCTTATGAATAAACCGCCTTCCGAAGAATTCCCCCTCGGCACGGATGGCTCCGGCCGTGATATGCTGACGCAGCTGTTCCTGGGGGCGAGAAATTCCATCCTGATTGCTTTTGGCGTAACGATTCTATGCGGTATCATTGGTATCCTTGTCGGATTAGTATCGGGATTTTACGGCGGCAGAGTAGATAATGTCATTATGCGTATCCTGGATTTTCTGGCAATGCTACCTACCTTAATGTTCATTATTGTAATCGTATCCCTGATACCAAAATATAATGTATTTACCTTTATCGTGGTTATGACGATCTTTGGATGGAATGGCAAGGCACGGCTGATTCGCGCAAAGACCCTGCAGCAGAGCAGCCTGGATTATGTTCAGGCTTCGAAAACGTTAGGTACGAGAAATATTGTCATTATGCTGCGGGAGGTACTTCCGAACATTGCTTCTCTTATTATTGTTAATCTCACCTTGAATCTGGCCGCTAATATGGGATTGGAAACCGGTTTGACCTTCCTGGGCTTTGGATTGCCTTTCAGTACCCCAAGTCTTGGAACACTGATCAGCTACGCAAGGATTCCGGAAAATATGCAGCGGAGGTATTGGCAATGGTTACCGGCATCCTTACTCATCGTTGTAATGATGCTGTGCATAAATTTTGTTGGGCAGGCTGTCAAGCGGGCAGCGGATGCCAAACAAAGGGTTGTATAAAAACATGAAAAGGAGTGATTTTATGAAAAAAGTAATTGCCGTATTAACGTTGGTTGTACTGATCGTCTCCGCTTTATACGGATGCTCCGGAAGTAAGAAAAAGGACGATACACCGCCGGCTTCTGAGAGTAAAACTACGGAAGGAAACGATACCAAAAAGGATACGAAAGAGGAGGGGAACAAGGTGGTGCAGGAAGGTTCTGCAGAAGCCACCCCGGCTCCGATTGACGAAGCTGCAGCACAGGCTTTGCTTTTCCCGGAGGAAGTAGTAAATGATAACCCGGGCATCGGAGGCGGAACACTGCAGGTTGCACTGGTAGCAAGCTCTGCATTCGCCGGAGTGCTGAATCCCTGCTTCTACGAGGATAATTATGACAACCAGATTATCAGCTGGTTTACCGAACCAATCATCAGCTACGATGAGAACTTTGTTGCAGATCAGGACGGCGCGGCAACCTACGAATATGATGTGGCAAATAAGACGATAACTCTACATATGCGTGAAGGTGTTAAGTGGCAGGACGGAGAACCCGTTACCTTAGACGATCTGGTTTTCGCATACGAAGTTATCTGCCACAAGGATTACCAGGGAATACGTTATGGTGAATCGGAGGTTAATGTGGTAGGCGTTAAAGAATACCATGCCGGAAAGGCAGATAAGATATCCGGACTGGAGCTGTCCGAAGATAAAATGACCTTAACGATTCATTTTAAGGATTTTTATCCCTCCATCCTTGTCGGCGGCTTCTGGTCCAATCCGCTTCCAAGGCACTACTACGGCGATATTCCGGTTAAAGAAATGGCAGCTCATGAAAAAACCCGTACCTCCCCGATCGGTTACGGACCTTTCAAGGTGAAGAACATCGTTCCCGGGGAATCGGTTGAGCTTGAATGCTTTGATGATTACTGGATGGGCAAGCCAAAATTAGACGGTGTCGTTGTTACCGTAGTCAATCCGGAGCTGGTTCCCGCTGCCATGCAGGAAGGGAAATTTGACGTAGCAGAATTCAGTACGCAGCAATACCCGGATTATATGAATCCGACGAACTATCAATACATCGGATATGTAGAAACCGTATTCAACTATACGGGCTTTAAGCTTGGCAAATGGGATCAGGATAAATCAGAAAATATCTATAATCCGAATTCCAAAATGGCAAATTTCAATCTTCGTAAAGCAATCGGCTATGCCGTAGATAATGCGACGCTTGCGAAAAGCATCTATAACGGCCTTCGCTTCCTGGCGACCACGGTAATTACCCCAAGACACAGTTCCTATCAGCATAAAGAGCTGGAAGGCTATTCCTATCAGCCGGAGCTGGCAAAAAAGCTCTTAGATGAGGCGGGTTATATGGATGTGGACGGGGATGGCTTCCGCGAAGATCCAAGCGGGAAACCATTTACCATAACCTGGGCAACGATGGATGGTGAAAATGCAGAAACCATTGCACAGTTTAAGATTCAATGCTGGGCTGATGTCGGATTAAAAGTCGAGCTTTATAATGGCCGTCTTACGGAATTCAATGCGTTCTATGATGCCGTAGAATTTGACGATCCGGACATCGATATGTATGATGCCGCCTGGCAGACCGGATACGATCCTAACCCGGCATCCCTATGGGGCCATTTCTCTCCTGCAAACTACACCCGCTATACCAGTGCTACCTTTGATGCGATTACCAATGACATTTCTTCCGACAAGGCATGGGATAACGAATTTCTGATTCAAAGATATCATGACTGGCAGAAAACTTTCTTCGAGGAGGCACCGGCTATTCCAACCCTCTGGAGAATGGGGATCATAGCCGTTAACAATCGTGTTAAGAACTATACCACCGTCGCAACCGATATTGTACAAAGCAGCCACTTAATTGAACTCACCGCACAGGAAACCATAAAATAGATAAAAATGATATCCGATAAGGAGTATTTGCATTCGTCGGTACTTTGGCTCCGTATTTTGGAGCCTTATGTACCGTACGTAATGCAACCAAGCGAAAGCGTCTCCGGATTGGATACATTTAACGAAATCAT
>DOWG01000311.1 GCA_003519685.1 Lachnospiraceae bacterium | reverse complement strand
GAAGGTGATTGGCTTTGCCCGGAGCACCATATTGCTGCCGGCTTCATATAGCGTATTGTTATTCCATGCAGAGTCATCAAGTACATATCCGCCGCATGTCAGCTTAACGATACCACCGAGCAGGCCGGAATCGTATGTTTCCTCAAATTGGGCGCCTGGATCAAGATAGATACGATGAAGATCCTTCTCGTTATCTGCTTCCTCTAAGCAATAGACGAGAGGGCCCCGCATCACAGCGAGCTTGCCGATATTGTCCCGAACCTTCGGATTCGAAGCTACGGTAACAACAGGCATCGCCATTCCATAGGTAATCCGGTCACCGCTTTTCCAGTCCCTTGTAAGGATAGCATATCCATTGCATTGCTTTGGGGTGACGCTTTCTCCGTTAATCATAAAGGAACTCTCCCTGCACCAGCCGGGAACACGGATTGCCAGATTCATTGAATCTCCTTCGGAAGCATAATGCGATTTCTCCAGGTTTACATCAATTGTCACAGTATTTTTCCATGGATATTCCGTCTGAACCTTAAGCTGCACCGGCCGGCCATTGATGTTGGTGTTATAATTACTGCTCAGGAAAAGATGTACATAGATGGTATCCTTGGAAGTTCCATAAGTATACTGCCCGAGAGAGGATAGGATACGTGCAAGGTTGGGAGGGCAGCAGGCGCAGCCGAACCATCTCTGGCGCTCCACCGTTACATGACGGTGCCATTGGTCCTTTTTCGAAGCCTCGGGAATTACCTCCAGTGGGTTAACATAGAAGAATTTTGTCCCGTCCAGAGACATTCCGCTTATGATCCCATTATAGAAGGCTTTCTCCATAACATCGGCATATTTGGAATTGGGATCTGCACTTAGCATACGATTTGCAAAGAAGGCAAGTCCGATGGAGGCGCAGGTTTCTGCATAGACCGTATCATTCGGAAGATCATAATCGTAGGTGAATGCTTCTCCGTAGGAAGAGGAGCCGATTCCTCCGGTTATGTACATCCGTTTTGTTGTGATATTGTCCCAAAGCCGTTCACAGATATTCATCAGCTCCTCATCCTGTGTCTGCCGGGCAACATCTGCCATACCGGAATAAAGGTAAACCGCTCGCACGGCATGTCCCTCTGCCTCTGTTTGTTCCCGCACCGGCTTTCCGGCTTGCGAATATTGGTACTTAAAATAGCTGTCATGCCAGAGGGGTGAACGGTTGTGCTCCTTCTCCTCCTGGGCGAAGTAGTTCGGGGCCTTCCCTCGCTCGTCAATGAAATACTTCGCAAGTTTCAGATAGCGTTTCTCCTTCGTCACCTCATATAAGCGCACCAGCGCCATTTCAATAATTTCATGCCCGGGATAACCCTTCTTCTTCCCCGGCTCCGGTCCAAAGGTCCGGTCTACCAGGTCAGCATATCTTTTGACGGCATTTAGAAGCTTATCCTTGCCGGTTGCCTGATAATAGGAAACCGCTCCCTCGATAAAATGTCCCAGGCAGTATAGCTCATGATGATCCCTCAGATTAGTAAACCGATTCTCCAGCCCATTAATGATATAATAGGTATTCAGATAACCATCGGGTTGCTGTGCTTCGCAAATAATGGAAATGGCATCGTCAGCAATTGCTTCCAGCTCTTCATCCCTGTGATTCATCAGGGAATATCCTACGGCTTCGATCCATTTGGCAAGATCACTGTCCTGAAATACAAAACCCTGGAATTTATCCTGCGCATCCCGTTCATAAATACCCTTTGCAGCATTTTTGGTGATTTTTCCGGCAATCTTAAAATTCTCGATACAATGGCTGGGTTCGGCTCCTTCGATCCGGTCATTCAGGGCTTCCCATTGGTATGGAATCACCTTGGTGCGGACCGTTTCCATGATTTTTGACCAGAATGGGTCGGTGATAGATACCTGCGAAATATCGGCAGGGGTAAGTGGTTGGTTACTTAACATAGCAGTACTCCTCCTTTATAATAGGTACAATGGAAAATAGTTTAATAAGAAGAATAAGAAAATTATAACGGATATTGGTCAATAAGGAAAGAGTTAGTATTAAAAAGATTTGACAATGGAAAGGGTTTCAACTACTATAAATCATAGATTGATAATAAGCTTCGATTTTCGGCATCATAGAATTTATATACATAATTCATGGAGGAATCATACTTGGAGATAAAAAAGACATCGATCATTAGACCGATAAAGCGGAAAATTGTTCTTTTAATTCTTGCAATCTTTACAACATTAGCATTTTTTGTTTATCTTCAATGCCAATTAAATAAGAATGAAAATGAAGATAAGCAGATTATGAATATCTTTGAAAAACAGAGGATGAGTACGCAGCTCTTAAGCAAAGATGCGAACCATCTCTATGTACTTCTGCATTCCCTTGAAAATGTAGAAGAAGAACAAAAAAGAAATCAGATTACAAACAAGATTATTGAGACGAAAGAGGATATGTATCAAGAGAAAGAGGCCTTTTCTGCTATACTTGCATCCATGCAGGAAGGACATCTGTATGCGGAGGATCATCAAATTAATATTGAAGATTCCGTGAAGAACGCTTCGAAGTATTTGGAGAAAATAGATAAAGCCTGGCTTGGTTTTTTATACCCGGTTGATACCTTACTTCATGCCGAGGAGATTAATTCGGAAGTAGATTATGCAATCTCCTTTATTAATAATCATAATGAGGAGCTTGCCGAACTCTGTGATAAGATCTTATCGATTATTTTAGCTGATTCATTAGCTTATACAACGAAAATGAAAGTTACCGTTTATATATGGATTGGAATACTCACCGCGGCAATATTATTTTCGCTGATACAGCTAATGCGGTACATAATTTTACCCTTTAATCAGATGTATGAGGGGATTTCTGAGCTTGGCCTAATGTCCTATCAATTCCTGCCGAAGCTGCCGACGAAAAAGAAGGTTACCCCGGTAATACAGGAAATTAACGACATCTTTGTCAAATTCAATGACCTGAAATCTCTGATAGAAAATATGAATAATAACGGATCCTTTATGGGTACCCTGAATTTTATTAACCAGACATTCTCCGGTTTGATTCCCTATAATTATATCGGAATTGCTCTGTTTATTGAAGATAAGAAAGTGATCCGGGCATCCTATGGTGTCTCCGACGGCAAAGTCGTTGGACTGCCGGAAAATTTAGTGGGGAAGTCGTGGCCGATCGATGAGACCAGCCTCGGCCGGCTGCTTCAGTCAGGAAAAGCCAGGATTATTAATGATCTCGAGCGTTATACCGAAAACCGGCCGTTAAAGCCCTATAATAAAATTATTTTGGAGGCGGGTATCCGGGCATCCATAACGTTACCATTAAATTTAGCCGGTGAGCCGATCGGCGTAATCTTTTTCTCCAGTACACAAAAGAATGTGTACAAAGAGGAGCATCTGAATATCCTGCGAACGTTGGCAAATAGTATAGCCATTAGCTTTCATCAGAACATCTTTATTGACGATGTAATCTATAGTAGCATCCTGGCGCTTGCGAAGCTGGCGGAGGCAAGGGATGAGGATACGGGTGAACATCTCGAGAGAATGAAGATGTATTCCCGGGCGATTGCTGAATTTCTATATGAAAGTCATAAGCATGAGGATGAAATTACTTTAGAATACATAGAGCAAATAGAGCGTTTTAGTCCTTTGCATGATATCGGTAAGGTAGGAATCCGGGATGGAATTCTGCTAAAACCGGGGAAATTGACCGCCGAAGAATTTGAAGAGATGAAAAAGCATACGACCTTTGGGGCAGAGGTCCTTAAGAGTGCGGAGCAGAATATTGTGAAGTATCGGAGAAGTTTATTTGGAATGGGAATAGAAATAGCCCAGAACCATCA
>DOWG01000313.1:3350-3700 GCA_003519685.1 Lachnospiraceae bacterium | reverse complement strand
GATGAGACACATGATTATAAATTGATTTTAGACTGCTCCTATAAAAATGATACTGCGACACTGACCATCCTTGATCTAACCGATGGCAATAGGGAAGTTGATCGGGCGGAATTTGAGGTTATGTATGCAAAAAAGGATGGAAGCAATCTGAGTATGTATCAGGATTTTGCGATTGATTTTCCGGAGGATATCAAAAAGGATCGGACGGGGGAAAATTACACCGAGGATTGGGAAGAAATTACGCTGTATAATTCCGATGAAGGTATCTACCTTAATAATATCGTGATCCAGGATGCCACGCTGTATAATCCGGAAGGAGCCTATGTATGGTCCGAGGGACGTACCAACGA
>DOWG01000313.1:0-3239 GCA_003519685.1 Lachnospiraceae bacterium | reverse complement strand
CAAGCAGAGAGAAGGGATTACGGATGAAAATTAAATATTTGGGTACAGCGGCTGCCGAAGGCTGGCCGGCACTGTTTTGCGAATGTGAGGCATGCAGGAAGGCAAGAGAGCTTGGCGGCAGGAATGTAAGAACCCGCTCACAGGCGGTAATTGATGATAGGTTATTGTTGGATTTTCCTCCGGATACCTATCTGCATGTTTTGAAGGAAGGACTGCATTTAGGCTCGGTTAAGACCCTGCTGATCACGCATTCCCACCAGGATCATTTTTATCCTCTGGACCTGCTTCTGAGAGGAAATCCTTATGCACATAATCCGGTAGCCGGGATTCTGGACCTATATGGTAACGATGCGGTAAAGCTTCTATACAACAGAGCTTTGGCAGAGGAAAATGACGGCAATAACCTTACGGGGATAGAGCAGTATCATGAAGTCCATGCTATGGATGAATTTGATACATCGGACGGTTATCATATTACGGCACTTGCCGCAGCGCATAAGGTAAATGAAAACTGTCTCCTGTACCGGATTGAAAAAGAGGGTAAATGTCTATTCTATGCAAATGATACCGGCTGGTATCCGGAGGCTACTTGGGAAAAGCTGAAGGGCAGACATATCGACCTTGTCAGCATGGACTGCACTGCCGGAAAGGGATACTGTGAGAGCTACCATATGGGAATTGAAAATAACAGGCAGGTAAAAGAAAGATTGTTCCAAATGGGATGTGCAAATAAACAGACTAAATTTGTTATTACCCATTTTTCACATAATGCAAATCTGACCCATGAAGAATTGCAGCAGGAAGCGGATAAATACGGATTTTTGGTTGCATATGACGGATTCGAATTAGAAATCTGAAGATAATTCCTGGAAGGACATTTCGCAAGAAGAGAAAGGAATAAGTATTATGAAATCTATTTGGAACAAAAAGTGTATTCATGGTAAATTTCATAGACTGACTGCAATCATCATAGCCGGGATCTGCACTGTTATGTCAGGATATCTTTCCCCATCTGTGGTAGGAAGTGCACAAACGCAGCAACGCCTGAAGGATTATGAGGCAATATCAGATTCTTATAACTCTGTCATCGGATATCGTGAGTATTTGAAACAAGCGGATCAGACGAGACCGGACGAGGTTTATGTTATCCATGCGAATGACTATGTCAGAACAAGTGATATGAAAATAACCGAGTATGAGGATTATGAAGGCGAAGAAGGAACTTCCGTATGTACTGGGAGCAGTGGCCTGATTGAATATGAGGTAACAATAAAAACAGCAGGCCTGTATGATATGTCAATCCGGTATTATCCGATCAAAGGAAATGGGTCTTCCATCCAGAGAAGCTTTTTTATTGATGGAGAACTTCCATATTCCGAGCTGAATTCCATTGAATTTTCAAGAGTCTGGAAAAATGTAAATAGCAAGTGGAATAAGGATAATCAAGGGAATGATCTGAGGCCGGAGCAGATCGAGGCGCCGGAATGGATTGATTCCTACCTTTATGACAGTGAAGGCTATGTATCCGGCAGGCTATCGGTTTATCTGACCGAAGGAAAGCATACCATAACCATTGTTTCACAGCGGGAGCCGATGCTGCTTCGGTCAATTACACTGTTCAATCCCAAAGATCCCGGAACTTATAAAGAGGTTAAGGCATCCTGGGATGAGCAGGGAGCAGCAGATACTTCCGGGCAGATGACAATCATTGAGGCGGAAGATGCAACAAAAAAATCCACGCAGATGCTGTATCCGATTCAGGATCAGTCGACACCTGCTGTTACACCATACAGTGCAAAATGTTTATTAAACAACACGATCGGCGGAACGAACTGGCAGAATGCCGGCAAGTGGATGGAATGGAAATTTGATGTGCCGGAAAGCGGATACTATGATATCTCCATGTATGTAAAGCAGAATTTTATACAGGGCATTCCCATTAATCGAAAGATAACCATAGACGGGAACGTACCATTTGAGGAGTTTAATGCATATCAGTTTAATTATGACGGAGACTGGAGAATGGACACGCTGACGGGCAAAGACGGGGAACCCTACAAAGTATATCTGGAAAAGGGTACCCATACCATTCGAATGGAAGTGGTACTGGGCGAATTTTCAAAAATAATCGACAGGGTAGAAGATGTGATCCAGGAGCTGAATGCAATTTATAGAAAGGTCATAAGAATTACCGGAGTCGCGCCGGATGGTTACCGTGATTATGAGTTGGCGTCTACCTTGCCGGGGACAGGGAAAGAGCTGGCAGAATTAAGCAGGAAACTGACATCCATCATTGATACCCTGAAAGGTATGGAAGGGGTAAGCGGCGAAAGCGAACGCGTCCTGATTACGATGCGCGACCAACTGGATGAACTTTCCGGTGATCCGGAGAGATTCTCAAAGGTTCTGGATTCCTACAAATCGAATATCAGTGCACTGGGAACATGGGTTGGTAATGTTTCGGTACAGCCGTTACAGATTGACCGGATTTTCATCTACTCTCCTGATTATAAAACACCAGAAGTGAAGGATGGCTTTTTTCAAAAGCTGTTTCATGAAATGAAGAGATTATATTATTCCTTTCTTATTGATTATAATGTGATCGGTAATGTTTCGGATAAGAAGAAAAGCCAAACGGTGACGGTTTGGATCGGCAGCGGCAGGGATCAGGCGAATACGTTGAAATCGCTTACTGATAAAAGATTTACATATGAAACAGGTATCAATGTCAATGTTATGCTGGTGGATATGGGTACATTACTTCAGGCAACTCTGGCAGGAGAAGGACCGGATGTGGCAATTGGAGTATCGGGGGAAATCCCGATGAACTTCGGCCTTAGAAATGCAGTGGAAAACTTATCCGAATTTGAAGGCTTTCCTCAGTTGTATGATGATTTCTTCGAAAGTGCATGGGATCCGTATGTTTATGACCAAAAGGTATATGGGCTTCCTGAAACATTATCCTTTCCGATGATGTTCTACAGGAAAGACATATTGGCGGAACTGGGAATTGATCCGCCGGAAACATGGGATGAGGTCAAGGTTGACCTTTCGGTATTAAGCAATAATCAGATGGATCTGGGGATGCTTCCAACGGAAGAAGTATTTGCAACTTTGTTATATCAGAATGGCGGACAGTATTACCGGGAGGATAAAAAGGCGTCAGATCTGGATTCCGAAACGGCGGTCAGTGCTTTTAAAAATTTCTGTGAATACTATACCAAATATACGCTTGACCG
>DOWG01000239.1 GCA_003519685.1 Lachnospiraceae bacterium | reverse complement strand
TTTGTGTCAGACGAAAAAAAAGAAAAGAATTTGATACCGGATACGGCACAGGCGGAAACTCCGGAAGATCCAAAAGAGAATCCCCAGGAGGAAGATCCGGATAATGTAGAAGAAGATCCTTCCGAAAATGAAAATGAGGAAAAGGATCCGGACAGTGCGGAAAGCAAACCGGAGAATTCCCAGGAAAAGCCCGAAGAGATACCTGGTGAAAATAGTGGAAAGCCCGAGAACAACAAAGACACAATTAAATGAGAATCGTTAGAAAGTTTATTCATTATCCTATAGACCGGAGGCTTATATATGCGTTTGATTTTGGTTTTACTCTTTGTACTTCTGTTTTTTATTATCAGTATTCCATTGTTTCTTATCGCATACCTTATCGACAAGTTTAACCACCGCACAATGGTTGCATACTCGCAGAAAATCGTAGCCGGCGCATTCCGTGTTGTACTATTTCTAAGCGGTGTTAAGGTCACTGTTATTGGAATAGAAAACATACCTAAGGACGAGGCTGTTTTATATATTGCAAATCATAGAAGCTATTTTGATATTATGATTTCCTATGCCACCCTGCCGACTTTAACCGGTTTTATAGCCAAGAAGGAAATCAAGCGAGTCCCCTTCTTACGGACCTGGATGAATTTTCTGCAATGCCTGTTCCTTGACCGGGATGATGTCCGCCAGGGTATGAAAGTAATTCTGAAGGCAATCGAGCAGGTTAAGGATGGTTACTCCGTATTTATTTCTCCGGAAGGCACCCGCAACCAGGGTAATGAAATGCTTCCGTTCAAGGCAGGCAGTTTTAAAGTTGCTCAAAAGACCGGATGTGCGATTATTCCGGTATCCATCTCAAATACGGAGGAAGCATTTGAGAATCATCTGCCATGGATCAGGAAAGCCCATACGGTTATCGAATATGGCAAACCGATTTATCCAAAGGATCTGGAGAAGGAGCAATTAAAATCGCTCAACACCTATGTTCAGGGTATTATTCGAGACACTTTAGAGAAGAATGCTTCCTTATTATGATTTTTGTCGAAGGAAACTTGATGCATTTTTCATTTACCTATTTCTTTTTTTATAAAAAGATGGTACAATTAACGGTGCCCTGAACTGGGACATGCATTAAAACGTACATTATTAGGAGGTACATAGTTCATGGATAATACTTTAGCAATCGTATTAATTGTCACAGCCGTTGTTATAGTCGCGGTTTTTGCTGGGTTATATTTTGTAGGAAGAAAACTTCAGAAGAAACAGGAAAAATCCGAGATGCAGATGAAAGCGGCTGCTCAGACTGTTTCTATGCTGGTCATTGACAAGAAGATGTTGAAATTGAAGGATGCAAACCTTCCTAAGGTTGTACTTGATCAGACACCCAAATACATGAGAAGATCTAAGGTGCCCATCGTAAAAGCCAAGATCGGTCCTAAGGTATTATCCTTGATTTGTGATGTTAAGGTATTTGATCTGATACCGGTGAAGAAAGAAGTTAAAGCGGTTCTAAGCGGTATTTACATCATGGATGTAAAAGGTTTAAGAAGCGGTTTAGAGGTAAAGAAAGGGAAAAAAGGATTTTTCAAAAGAATAGCCGGTAAATTTAAAAAAGAAAATAAATAGTTTATATTCCTCTTACCTTGAAGGCATAATTGTTATAAGGTAAGAGGTTTTTTTAATCGGAAAGGAAGATNNATGAAAAAGAAGAATATTTTACTCCTGTCCCTAGCATGCTTTGCTTCTCTTGTACTCCTCTGCGGCCTTCTAATCTATGCATTTAAGCTGCAGAATCGTCAGGACGAAGTAGATGAAAGAAATCAAGAAACGAGTGATAACAGGAACGATGCCGTGGATAACAATTCGGATGACGATAGCAAAGAGCCCGGCAAGGATAATTTGGATGACCCTAATAAAGAACCCGGCAATGATAATTCGGATGACCAAAATAAGGGATCCGGCAGCGATGGGGAGAAGAAGGAAAGCGAGACTTCTCCGGAGGATTCTGATTCTAAGAATAACGATGGCTCTGTAGCCGGGGATACCAATGAGAATATGGATCGTCCCATCGTTCTTGGTTTCGCAGGGGATATTAATTTTGATGAGGAATCAAAGCCGGTAGCCCGGTATGACAGAGAGAGCAAGGGAATTCTCGGCGGATTGTCTAAGGATCTTGTTGAGGAAATGAACGCTGCTGATATCATGATGCTAAACAATGAATTTGCCTATAGTACCAGAGGAACAAAGACACCGGATAAATCCTATACCTTCCGCGCCGATCCAAGCCGTGTGGATATTCTTCATGAAATGGGAGTAGATATTGTTTCCCTGGCCAACAACCACGCTTTGGACTATGGTCCCGACGCTCTTATGGATACCTTTACCACCCTGGAGGAAGCCGGTATCGATTATGTCGGCGCCGGTAAAAATTTAGCCAGAGCAGAAGCCCCGGTATACTATACGGTCGGGGGCAAGAAGATCGCTTTTCTTGCATCCTCTAAGGTCATCTTCGACATGAGCTGGTATGCATCGGAGAACTCACCGGGAATGGTTGGTACCTATGATCCGGCTCCTCTGATAAAGGAAATTAAAAAGGCCTCTGAGAACAGTGACTATGTTGTCGTCTTCGTTCACTGGGGCGTTGAAAGAAATGATTACCCTGAAAAGTATCAGCGGGATTTTGCCAAAAAATATATTGATGCCGGAGCAGACATTGTTGTCGGCTGCCATCCGCATGTTATGCAGGGCTTTGAACTCTATAAGGGCAAGCCGATTGCTTATAGCCTGGGTAACTTCTGGTTTAACAACTCCCACCGGGAATCCGGATTACTGAAGATATATGTTGATCCGGATGATACCCTTCGGATGCAGATTCTGCCTGCTATGGGAAAGGATACCTACACCTATCTGCTCACCGAGGAAAAGGACCGCAAGTCATATTTTGAATATATGGAGAAAATATCTTTTAATGTTACCATTGATAAGGATGGTTTTATTAAGGCAAAGGAATAAACCTTTATAAGATCCTTTCACAATTTCTTTCCTGTTTTAAGTGAAAGGATCTTAATTTTTATACCGTTATCGGAAAGATGTTCGCCATTCGCCGTTATCGTGTAATCAAGATTAACCATCATCTCATCCTCTTTTTCTTCCACATGCATTTTTCTTGTCTTAATCTGAAGCGGCAGACTCCCGTAAGGTGTATGATAGGCTGCGCTCGTAACTTTTCCTAATTCAAAGGTCATTACCGTATTCGCTGCTCCACTCTTTGTAATTGTAATCTGATCCGGAGCTATTTTTATCCTGCTTTTAATTGCGCCTTCAACACCTTCAATCCTTTCCTCATAACGGATGAAATGCTTTCCGTTCCGGAACTGATATATGCCATCCGCTTTCACGGCTATTCTTTCTTTTTCCTCGCCAAACTGGAATCCTTCCATTATAACAATTACGTTCTTCGTCATTTTTCCTCGCATTCCGCTGTGGGCGGCGGTACAAAATTGAATGAAAAAAGCCGCTTGCGGGTTTTTGCTTTCTTCCCTGATTAATAATTTTCTATATTAACGTCTTTTGTTTCCACCACTTCACAAGGCAGTATAGATTTTGCAAATTTTTTGAATTTATCGGCACCATCACTGACATAGAACAGATGGTTCGATTTTACCGTAGGATCATTCTCTAAATGATTTGCAATCAGTACTTTCTTTAGCGACCTTGCCGTTTCATATGCCGGGTTCACTAACTTAATTTGTTCACCGACAACGCTGCGAATCGTTTTCCTCAATAATGGATAGTGGGTACACCCTAGAACCAGGGTATCAATATCAATATCCAGCAGCTCCTTTGTATATCTGCGTACCATTTCCGTTGTAACCGGATCCTCCAGCAGACCCTCCTCTACAAGAGGAACCAAAAGAGGGCAGGGCTTTCCGTATACTTCAACCTGCGGATTTATATTGTTAATATAATTGTTGTATATTTCGCTGCGGATGGTCCCTTCCGTGGCGATTACACCGATCCTGCCATTCTTAGTTGTCTCTGCCGCCACCTTAGCTCCGGGCTTAACAACTCCGATCATCGGGATATCAACTTCTGTTTTAACCGTCTCTAATGCCAGGGCACTGGCGGTATTACAGGCTACTACAATTACCTTAACGCCTTTCCCCACTAGAAAACGGATGATTTGTCTTGTGTATGTAAGAATGGTTTCCTGCGATTTATTTCCATAGGGAAGTCTCGCCGTATCACCAAAATAAACAATTGTTTCCCCAGGAATTTGATTCATAATCTCTTTGACTACCGTTAAACCGCCGATCCCTGAATCAAACACTCCTATGGGTGCTTTGTCTGACATATTTATCCTCATTTCTGTGCTGCTTTTGTTATTATTGTTTCACAATTTTGTTTACTCTTTTTGCATGCTTGAAAATGCTACTTTATTGTACTATTAAATAATGCGAAGTTCAAGTATTTTTCATTGTATCATGAACGAAAAACATGTTCATGATCTTGGCACTCCACTCGGAAATTACAAGCAAGCTTGCATTTCCTCATTCCGTTTTTATTGTATCATGAACACAAAAGTTACTGTTCACACCCCTAACAAAGTCTATCATATGATTTNNTCATAGCATGGTATACATATCGGATGTGAATAGTAACACACAAAAACATATCCGAATAATTTACCTCTTCTATGGGAATACTCTAACCGGATAAAGAATTCAAAACAAGAACCGATTAGGAAAGGAGCAGGTTATGATTCCATCAAGAGAAGAAACATACGATCCGTTGGATTGCATTCAAGATAATTCCGTACATAACGATAAAATTACAATAAGAACGAAAGAATGTCGGCTTTCGTCGATTTATGCCCTGTTTTTGCGCTGGAATAGCAGGCTGCGCATCTTTCTTTTATTGCTCATTATGATCTTTTCCGGTGTTGTAATGGGATTTGTAAAAGCAGATGCAAAGAAGCAATCCGAGATACAAACCGGCATTGCGGGGGAAATCATACGTTTTCACGTAATTGCAAACAGCGATAGTAAGGAGGATCAAAATCTTAAAATACTGGTAAAGGATTCTCTGGTTACGGAGCTATCCCCCTATCTTAAGGAAGTCAACAGCATTGACCGGGCTAGGCAGATCCTATCCGAAAAGCTGCCGGATATTCAGGAATCTGCACAGGCAGTCATTAGGGATAACGGATACGATTATCCGGTCCACGTAAGCTTAGAGCCCTGTTATTTTCCGCTGAAGGTCTATGGAGATTATACCTTCCCCCCCGGAACCTATGAGGCCCTTCGGGTAAAGATCGGCGAAGCAAAGGGACAAAACTGGTGGTGCGTTATGTTCCCCCCGCTTTGCTTTGTCGATGAGACCTATAGTATTGTAAATGAAGAATCGGAAAAACAGCTTAAAGTCCTTCTTACCGAAGAAGAATTTGAGACGTTAAAGCTACAGAAAACTCCTGTGAAGGTCAAATTTAAACTATGGGAAGAGTTTAAAGCGTATTTTAAATTGTAAAGAAATTTAAAGTATGATAGAATACGAATATCGTTTATTTTAATCCATATAAGGTCATTGTATAAGGCAAACTTTTCAGTGGCCTTTTTCGTGTGAATACTATGCTACGAATGCCAAGATGGAGGTACCTATGAATTTTCTTACAGCAAAAGCTTATGCAAAGATCAATCTGGGCCTGGATGTTTTAAGAAAGCGAGAGGATGGTTATCATGACTTACGTATGATTATGCAGACCATTGATCTATACGATGTTGTGACGTTAGAAAAAACAACTTCGGATAAAATCCTTGTAAAGACGAATCTATCCTATCTGCCAACCGATCACAGAAATCTGGTTTATAAAGCTGCACAAGTTTTTATGGAGCGTTTTGATATTCCTGCCGGCATTAAAATTACCCTGGAGAAAAACATACCGGTTGCCGCCGGTCTGGCCGGCGGAAGTTCGGATGCGGCAGCTATCCTTTGCTTACTGAACGAGATGTTTCAAACCGGACTGACCAGGGAAGAATTAATGCATTTGGGAGTAACGCTCGGCGCGGATGTGCCTTACTGTATTTTGGCGGGGACTGCCCTGTCGGAAGGAATTGGCGAGATTCTCACGCCACTGAAGCGAATGCCGGATTGCGCTATTTTACTGGTAAAACCGGATATCAGTATATCGACAAAATGCGTCTATACAAATCTTAAGCTGACTTCCCGCAGCAGGCATCCGGATATTACAGCTATGAGAAAAGCCATAGAAAATGGAGATCTTAAAGGGCTTACCGGCTGCATGGATAATATTTTGCAGACCGTTACGGTTCCGAGATATCCGGTCATAAAGGAAATCAAGCATCGGATGCAAAAACTGGGTGCATTGACTGCCCTAATGAGCGGAAGCGGCCCTACCGTCTTCGGTATCTATAAAGACAGCCGCATGGCGGAAAGAGCGTACGAATATTTTAAAAAGGATCCGGGCAAGCAGGTCTTTCTGACAAAACCTTACTGGCCGGATCGTAAGCCATGATTTTTATATCAAGAGCCCTGGAACATTGATTGCGGCTATGCTGCAGAATAACACTAATCTATAACATAAGAACAGGATGGGTATACATTTATGTCGAAAAAACAATATACATACAAGCATACAACCTATGCATGCTACAGAGGATATATTACACAGGCTATTATTAATAATTTGGCTCCTCTTCTATTTATCATTTTTCAAACCAGCTTTCATATCTCCTATGATAAGCTTGGTCAATTAATCCTGATTAATTTTGGTACACAGCTGCTTACAGATATCTGGGCAACAAAATATGCGGATCATTACGGTTATCGAAAATGTATGGTAGCCGCCCACGCCTTATGCACAGCCGGTCTTTTATCCTTAAGCTTTCTGCCGTTTATCATGCCTTCTCCCTATCTTGGCCTGGTAATCTCCGTAATATTATATGCAACCGGCGGCGGTCTTCTGGAAGTGATTGTAAGTCCTATTGTGGAGGCATTGCCCAATGATAATAAAGAATCCGCTATGGCTCTTTTGCATTCCTTCTACTGCTGGGGTCAGATGATTGTCGTACTCCTCAGCACCATTGTACTGCGGCTGGTCGGGCGTGACCTCTGGTTTCTTCTCCCTCTGCTATGGTCGCTGTTTCCTCTCTATAATGCATTCAAATTTCTCCATGTTCCCCTCCTTCCCCTTGTCCAGGATGGAAATGGAATGAAATTAAAGGAGCTTTTGTCAAACCCGGGCTTTTACCTGTCCATGCTATTAATGATCTGTGCCGGCGCCAGTGAATTAAGTATGTCACAATGGTCCTCCCTGTTCGCAGAAAAAGGGCTGCAAGTCCCTAAGCTGGTCGGGGACATATTGGGACCGGGGGTCTTTGCCTTATTCATGGCAATCGGTCGAACGATTTATGGGTATTATGGGGAACGCCTCCCCATGAAGGGCTGTCTGATCGGAAGCAGTATCCTATGCATCCTTACCTACCTTGCGACCGTTCTTACCTCGAATCCGTTTCTCTCCTTACTTGCCTGCAGTCTGACCGGCCTCTCCGTGTGTCTGATGTGGCCCGGGACCTTCAGTCTTTCCTCTGCTGCATTTCCAAAAGGCGGAACCTTAATGTTTGGCATCCTCGCGATCTGCGGCGATCTTGGCTGTTCCACAGGCCCATGGATAGCAGGCATCCTGTCAAACCGTATCCAAGAGACCGGAGAAAGTCTTCCCTTACTGACGAACCGCGGGTTTGATCTGGAACAGCTTGGACTTCGGTCGGGCCTACTGGCTTGTACGATTTTCCCGGTACTCATGCTGCTGGGACTTCTGGCTTTTCGAAAAAAGTCCTTCAAAACCGGCCTCTAGGTTTTCCGGGGTGCAGAAAGAGCTTATGAAAATAAATCTGCTATTTTCATAAGCTCCTCTTCTAATGCAATGCGATTTTCTATAATACCGCATCCACTTTTTTCATGATAATGAGCTTATCCCCCGGCTGAATCCGGTCACTTTCCATATCGTTAATGTTCATAATGCCATCCACCGTGGTATAGTACTTTTTGGCAATGTTCCATAAGCTGTCTCCCTGCTTTACCACATAGCCGATAATTCCCGGCATCGCCTGCAGTTTTTCAAGATCAATATCCGCTACTTCAATATCCGTAATGATTTCTTCGGTTATATTATCAAACACAATCGTATTCAGGCTGATAGTTGCCTTTACTTCAATTTCCTCACTATCAAGCATCATCACGCTGAGCTGATCAAGGTTTGGCCTTATATCATAATTACTATCTGGTTTCATACCCTTAACCTCAATAATTTGTGCAAACGGAATGGCACCTTTTACGGAATTTAGTGGTATTTTGTCATCCTCTGAAATATAGAGAATATCGGCATCGATGATGCCCTCCACCTGCATCTGGTTCCCCTCCGGAATGATCTCATCAATCTTTATCACTCCATTTGCATGGCAGATCTGCAGGATTCGGGGCTGATTCTCCGGAACCCGGATCCGATCCGCAATTCGATATTTACTATTATTCTTAATCACCAGATTTTCATAAACTGCATTCTTAACAACCGGAGTAATTTCCTTGGATGGACTGTATACATCGCATAGAATTTCCGGCTCCTCAATTGCATAAACCTTAATATCCATGTCAAGGATAACCTCGATATCTAAGGCTCTTTCCTCTCCGTCATCATCCGTCTTAATTTCAAGATTCCTATTGGAAATACGGAAGGTGATATCATCGATCATATCTTCATTGCAGCCACTGCATTCAATGGTTCCGCCAAACGGTATCTCCGTCTCATAGTATTCAATTGGATTCTCCTCGTCCTCGCTCGTATACAGAAGGAATACCGACAGCTCCCCTTTGATATTAAACCGATCCTCGAGTAACCTTACCTCCAGGTTATTTAGTTGAATATCATGATAAAGCAGGGCAGAAATATTTCCCTTGTTTGCAGGAAGAAGAATTTCATCTTTGATCCGGAAGGTATCCCTTTTATTCGCGCTTACATCGGTAATCTCAATCTTTTTATTGATATATTGAACATCCTCCGGTCCCTCCACCATCACCGCCGTCTCTTCATCATAAAGTTCCTCCACTGCTACATTGAGCTGAACAATCGATTTTACGCTGAGTTTTCTGGAGTTAATCATTCCCGTCGACAGGTCCTCAAGCTCCCATTTAACAATAGGATCGTCGTCAGCGCAGGTAAGCTCCATATTAATTACTTCGTCAAAAGGAATTTCTCCTGCAATATTATGTACCGGCCTGGAATCCCCATTGCTTAAATATAATACATTAAACCCTAAGGCTCCCTTCACAAGAAGCTTCCCATTCATCGCTTTAATATCAGTAATTTTAATTTCTCCCTGCTCCTTAATAATTTTATCAATATCCGGTTTGACATCTGGTACATTAAAGTCGTCATCCAATGTAAGCTGCAGGGTACTCTTACATTTTAATTTATTCATATGAATATTCTTTTTTATTAATTCCACTAAAATCCCTCCTTAATATGGACATACGATGGATGCCTCTGTCATATCTTATTCATTGGAAAAAGGATTTATGATTTCATTATTGGATTAACGAAAAAAAATAGGATGAAACCGTAATGATCTATCACGGTCTCATCCTGACACAACGTATGTTCTCTTTCTTATTGGCATAAGATAAGTTCCACGTCCTTTGTTAATACGTCTGTATAGCTATAGGAGATTGTCCTTACAGGCATATCTTTTGATTCTTGTATCTTAATCAAGAAGATGCTTGGGTAGGTTTCTGATATAACGCCTTCTGTCTCATCAATTTTATGCCTGCCTCTGTTTATCCTCACTTTAACCTTTTTACCCGTTTGGCTTATTACAGCGTTTCTAACTTTGTTTACATCATTTTGCTTCATCATTATTTTTCTCCTTGCCAATGCTTACTATCGCCATCTTATGGATACCAAACATTTTTGAAATAATTCTGTTACAAATTACATGCATCATTTATATTATAACATTAAATTTTAATATTTGTCAATGAATTTTCTGACAATTCAAACGCTTGAATTATATTGTACCCATAAAACTGCATATTAAATTATTGTATTTTTGTTCAATATTATGGAATATTTTCACGTAATGACTTATTTACACTATTTTACATTCAATAAATTGCACAAAATCAGGAAACAATTTTAAAAATACACCATGATTCTTACAAAAAGCAAGAAAAATACAACATATAGTTTATGTGAACTTCCTTACCAACAAAATCTTGTTGTTTTTCAAATTTCAGCGTAAATTATGGGACCTCTCATTTCCGAAGTATATTGAAATGATGAGGTCCCTTTTAAGTCGATTATTCAAATACAACCTTTTTATCCATAAACTCAGTTTTTACCACTACATACGGGTAAGTGACACCCTGTACAGCCATATCATCTTTCAAAGGTCCTACTAAATTAGTGTCGATATAAATTGCGTTGCTGGTTAAATATAGTTCATCTACAGCGATGCTATAACCTCCGCTATTCTGCTGCCCGTATCCAACCACAATATATAAATAATCTTTGTTGGAGTAGGTTAATCTAAAGGGGTTTTCCTTCTTTCCGTCAATAATCTCCTTTAATTCACCGGGCAGGTCAGCATCCTCAACTACAGTAAATTCCAAATCCTTTAATTTCTTAATATCCGTGTCCTCCATTTTACAACCGATAATTCCGAATACGGTAATGAGTATCATAAGAAGCAGAGCCAGTATTCTAAGCCTCCTCATTATAACCTCCATAGAATAATCACTTATTTAATTCTATGATTCATTCCGCCAAAAAATTCTGACTATGACATTCTGTATTCGCATTTTCTCGTCATTCCTGCACCTTTTGTTGGTGGGTGTGAACCTTCTATTGCGTACATGGGGTTTGCGTGGTTTTTTGCAAGGCTGCAGCTTATTTATTGCCGGAGAAATTCTCTACGGTTGCGGTCAGTTCATTATTATTTTCATCGATTACTATGGTATCCTCCGCCTGTACCTGGTCTCTTAGAATCAGTCTGGCACTTAAGGTTTCCACATTCTTTTGCAGGAAACGCTTCAGAGGTCTTGCGCCATAGGCCGGATCGAAGGCCATATCCGCAATATATTCTTTTGCACGGTCCGTCAGAGCAACCTTTATTTCACGATCGGACAGCCGCTTATTAAGATCCACCATTAAAAGATTGATGATATCTGCAATATTATCCTTCGTCAGAGGTTTAAAGAGAATGATTTCATCCAGCCGGTTTAAAAATTCCGGGCGGAAAGCGCTGTGCAGATCATTCTTCACAAGCTCTCTGCATTGCTCACTGATCTCGCCATTCTCTTCAATCCCCTCCAGCAGATAGCGGGATCCTATATTCGAGGTCATGATAATGATCGTATTCTTAAAATCAACCGTTCTTCCCTGGGAGTCTGTAATCCTTCCGTCATCCAGGACCTGCAGCAGCACGTTAAATACATCCGGATGCGCTTTCTCCACCTCATCAAACAGAAGAACGGAATAGGGCTTACGCCGAACCGCCTCGGTCAGCTGGCCGCCCTCTTCATATCCAATGTATCCGGGAGGCGCTCCGATCAGTCTGGCAACCGAATGCTTCTCCATATATTCGCTCATGTCAATACGTACCATGTTCTGTTCGTTGTCAAATAAGCTTTCCGCCAAAGTCTTAGCCAGCTCTGTCTTACCAACTCCGGTAGGCCCTAAGAACAAGAAGGAACCGATTGGCTTCGTAGGATCTTTAATTCCGGCTTTGGAGCGAAGGATCGCATCCGATACCTTTTCTACCGCTTCCTCCTGGCCAACGACCCGCTTATGAAGCTCTTCACTTAAGTGGAGGGTCTTATTTCTCTCACCCTCGGTCAGCTTGGTTACCGGAATACCGGTCCATCTGGAAACAATTTTTGCGATCTCCTCCTCGCTGACATTCTCATGCACCAGCATATTGTCCTCCTGCTTCAGCCGTTCCTCCTCTGCCTTTAGCTGTCGCTGCAGCTCGGGAAGCCTGCCGTATTTTAATTCCGCTGCTTTATTCAGATCATAGTTGCGCTCTGCCAGCTGAATTTCATTGTTCAAAGTCTCCAGGGAGCTGCGAAGTCCCTGCACCTTCTCTACGGACGCCTTCTCACTATCCCATCTTGCTTTCGCCGACGCAAAGCGCTCTCTTAGCTCTGCCAGCTCCTTCTGCAGATCATTCAGCCGCTCCATGCTGAGACGGTCACTTTCCTTCTTAAGTGCCGCCTCCTCAATCTCCAGCTGCATAATCTTTCTCTTTAAATCATCCAGCTCCATCGGCATGGAATCCAGTTCTGTCTTAATAAGCGCACAGGCCTCATCCACGAGGTCAATCGCTTTATCCGGAAGGAAACGATCCGAGATATAGCGATTTGACAATACCGCAGCACTAACGAGAGCTCCGTCCGTAATCTTAACCCCATGGAATACCTCATAGCGTTCCTTTAATCCACGTAAAATGGAGATGGTATCCTCCACGGTTGGCTCCTCCACCAGTACCGGCTGGAATCTACGCTCGAGCGCCGCGTCCTTTTCAATGTAGAGCCGGTATTCGTTCAAGGTTGTTGCCCCGATACAATGCAGCTCCCCGCGCGCCAGCATGGGCTTTAGCATATTACCGGCATCCATGGATCCCTCCGTCTTACCAGCGCCAACGATCGTATGCAGCTCATCGATAAAGAGGATGATCTGCCCATCGCTCTTTTTTACCTCTTCCAGTACTGCCTTTAACCGCTCTTCAAATTCACCGCGATATTTTGCTCCGGCAATGAGAGCCCCCATATCCAGTGCGAACAGTTTCTTATTCTTTAATGCCTGCGGTACGTCTCCGCGAACAATCCTCTGTGCCAGCCCCTCGACAACTGCCGTTTTACCGACACCCGGTTCGCCGATCAGGACCGGATTATTCTTCGTCTTTCTGGATAGGATGCGGATCACATTCCGGATCTCACTATCCCGCCCAATGACCGGATCCATCTTCTGCTCTTTTGCTCTGGCAACAAGATCAGAACCATACTTTTCAAGGGTGTCATAGGTTGCCTCCGGATTGTCACTTTCTACCTTCTGGTTTCCCCGCACCGACTGCAACGCTTTTAGGAAGCCATCCCTCGTAATACGGAAATCCTTAAAAAGCTGCCTTACCTCTTCATTCGGATTTTTCAGCATGCTGAGAAACAGATGCTCCACCGAAACATAGGAATCCCCCATAGCTTTTGCTTCGTTTTCTGCATAGATTAGTACTTTATTTAAATCATTACTGATGTAAACCTGTCCTCCGGATACCTTGGGACGCTTTCTTAACAGCCCCTCTACCTGTGCGGTAAATACCTCCGTATTGATCTCCATCTTCTCCAGCAATTTTTTAATCAGACTATCTTCCAGGGAGAGCAGGCTGTAAAGCAGGTGCTCCACATCGATCTCCTGGTGACCGTAATCATAGGCGATCTTTTCGCAATCCTGCACCGCCCGCATAGAATTCTGTGTAAATTTATTAATATTCATCGCGGTTTCCTCCTTTATGATGAATTCGTAATGAAATACCGATCCTATTACATCACCGAAACTTCGCAGAGAATTGGAATGCCGTCTCCTTGAAGTTACCGGTTGAGAATATCATGAGCCTGTTCTTTGCTCCTGATATGATGATATCATGTTATCATGTTATAGAATTCGTATCTTGTCTCATTTTTATTATTATGATTACCTGTTCTATAACTACTATAACACCTATGGATGAAAAGTCAAGAACTTTTTAAAATAACCTTATCCGAATAAAAAATGCTCCCCCATGCAGCGGATCATTTTCCTCGCGAAACGACCGGTCACATAGAAGAGCTGTCTATATCAAAAACACCTTTTGCTGTTTTTTGTATAATAATTGATGTGGGTGTCATAATTAAAGTGCTATATGATTGCTTCAATACTCAGATTGTGCTCCTTGGAGAGGTCGATAAACGTATCCCCGATTCTTACCATTGGCTTTGATAAGGATAATTTGTTTATCATAACCACCTCACCCTCACGGCCGTCACTGAGGCGGACAAGGTTGTGCAGATAGGACTCAACGATCCTTTCTAAAAATACCATCAGATACTTTGGATCATATTTTATAAACCCTTCCAGTTCAAAATTTTCCACTACGTCAAAAGGACAGAACGCCTTGCGATAAGTCCGGCTTGACGTCATTGCATCATAGACATCCGCGATTGCAATTATCTTAGAGAATTCATGAATCTGGTTGGCGGAAAATCCGTTCGGATACCCGGAACCGTCCTGTCTTTCGTGATGCATTAAGGCAGCATATTTTACACTGATATCAACCGATTGGTCTTTTAATACCTGAAACCCCTTAATTGCATGGGATTTCATAATTTCATACTCATGCGTATTAAGCTTCCCCGGCTTTGCTATAATCTCCTTCGGTATCAACATCTTTCCGATATCATGCAGCAGTCCCGCCAGGGTTAAATTCCTGGCATCCTCTTTGGATAATTTAAGCCATCCGGCAAATATACTGCAGATCAAAGATACATTCATGCTATGTACATAGGTCATGTCATCATAGTTTCGTATACCATGGAGCATTTCCATAATATGTGTTCCATTCCTGCCTTCCCTGATAATCCGATTCGTATTTTCAAATAATTGGTCAATATTAATTTCTTCTTCCCCATGGACAATTCCATTAAAACTATCCTCCACCTTATTCACCGTCTCTACATAGGTGCGGTTAAACTTCTTAAATTCCTTAGAGTTTCGCAGTGTTTCAATGTATGATTCCTCCTGCGTATCCTCTGTCTGCGGGTTCGGATAAACATTAAAACCAAAGATATTATAGAACTGCAGCTTTGTAATTACTCTTTCATTTAACACGGTTCCCCTTGTGATAACCAGATGATTATTCGAAGTATACACATCATGTGCCGCTATCATACCGGGCTTCGCCTGGTCCGTACGTATTCTTAATGTGCCCATATTAATTAACTCCCTTTCACATTAACGCCCATGCTTTTGGGCATAAATCTTGAAGAATAGCTACTTTTGCTATTCTTATAATGGCTCGCAGGTCTTTTGCGAGACTATTTACGTTATTCTTTGTATTTTGCTGTACTATTCATGATTTCTCAAAATCCGGTAATACTTGCTCTGCAGGGCGCACTATCGCAGCACCATCGCTCCCTCCCGCTTTCAGAGGTGCCGCAGATAAAAAATATTCTCCCACAGATACTTTTTCTAAAACCAAACCTTCGAGTAATACCACTTTCTCCCTTAAAAGTTCAAGACATACCTTTATTTTAACCGTAATTCCACCGGGCAATGGTCACTTCCCATAACATCTTTGTGGATTATATTATCCTCTATTCTTTCCTTCAGGCGATCCGAAACAAGAAAATAGTCAATACGCCAGCCGGCATTTTTCTCCCTGGCGCGGAACATATAGGACCACCAGGTATAGGCACCGGTCTCCTCCGGATAGAGATAACGAAAACTGTCAACAAAGCCGCTGTCAAGAAGTTTGGTCATCTTCTCCCGTTCCTCGATGGTGAACCCGGCATTTTTCGTATTGGTTTTGGGATTCTTAAGATCGATCTCTTTATGTGCCACATTCATATCACCACAGACGATAACAGGCTTTTTCTTATCCAGTTCCATCAGATAAGCACGAAAATCCTCTTCCCATTCCATACGATAAGCAAGCCTTGTTAATTCTCTCTGGGAATTCGGTGTGTAAACGGTGACAAAATAGAACTCCCCGTATTCCAGGGTAATTACTCTTCCTTCGTCATTATGCTTTTCTAAGCCCAGATCAAAGCTGATACAAAGGGGTTCCTCTTTTGTAAATACGGCGGTACCGGAATACCCTTTTCTTACCGCCGAATTAAAATATTGATGGTATCCTTCAAAGGAAATTTCAACCTGTTCCGGTTGAAGCTTCGTTTCCTGAATACAGAAAATATCCGCATCCACCTGTTTGAAAAAATCCGCAAAACCTTTATTGATACAAGCTCTTAAGCCATTCACATTCCATGATACAAATTTCATAAGCATCGTAACCTTTCTAATTCATAAGTACTTTATATAGCTCCTCTACCGTTACAACGATTCGGCCGGCTCCGGCCTCTCGAAGCTCCTCTGCACTTCCAAATCCGTATAATACTCCTACCGAATCAATACCGATTGCTTTTGCTCCCGCAATATCGTATTTGCGGTCACCGACCATAAGTACTTTGGTATAATCGGTGATCCTATTCTTGTCTAATGCATATTGAATTACTTCCTCTTTCTTTGATCGCCTTTCATCAAAGGTTGCACCGCAGATATCAGTGAAATATTCCGCCAGATGGAAATGTTCCAATATTCTTCGAGCAAGCTCCTCCGGCTTGGAGGTTGCAACAATTACTTTTTTGCCTGCCCGATTAAGCTTTCTCAGCAATTCCTCCATTCCTTCATAAACTTCATTTTCGAAAATTCCCTGCCTTTTAAAATACTCCCTGTACTTTACGATTGCACGATCTACCTCTTCATCCGAAAACCCATATTCCAGAAAGCTGTCCCTTAACGGAGGTCCGATATGCTTTGCCAGGACATCCAGATCTTCTATAATAATATTCCAATGCTTCAGCGCATACTGGAAGGATTTCGTAATTCCCTGTTTGGGATTGGTTATTGTCCCATCCAGATCCATTAGTATAAATTCTGCCATTCTATTTTCCTCTCTAATTACCATTTAGGATGTATCGCCGGACAGCCACGGAGCTTAATTGCAGCACGATATTCAACAAAGCAGCCGCAGATTTTACAGATTCCCTCTGCCAAGTAATCACATTCCAGGCAAAGGCCGATCCGCTTCTGATATAAGCTCTCGCCGGTCTTCACCTCATCATCTAAGCGGTCTAGATAACTTTTCATACTCTTCAGGTATTCTTCGGGTGCAATATCCTGTAAAAGGCACTTTTTACAGATTCTTTTATTCACATACTCCATGCTACTTCATCCTTATCTATGCGTCCAACGGTTTCTGCGGTTTCCTGACCTGCCGGATATTCTTTTCCACCTGTTTTCGAGGGAGCATAACCTGGTGTCCGCACCCCAAACATTTCAGGCGAAAATCCATACCGGTTCTAAGAACCTCCCATTCACTGCTTCCGCAAGGATGCTGCTTTTTAAGTTTTATAATATCTCCAACAAACAAATCCATTCTTTTCCC
>DOWG01000237.1:2609-6561 GCA_003519685.1 Lachnospiraceae bacterium | reverse complement strand
AAGCCAATGGCAACACCCGCCTGAGGGAGCAAGGTATATCCCAGATATTTTTTTACAACCGGTTCTACCTTTGCTATCTTTGCCCCTAAGGCTGCACCGGCGACCTTACCGGCTACTCGAAAGACCACATACAGTAAGCCGATTCCCCCTACCGACGGCAAGATACGAATATTCAGATCAGCGCCGGATACAAAGAAAAACAGCATAAAGACCGGCGGCGTAAAACGATCCACCTGTTCAAAAACCTTATCACTGACACTGGAGAGATTCACATATATTGCACTCATTGCCATACATGCCATCAAAGGCGAGATTCCCAGCATATTGGAGACCCCGGTGCAGACAAGTATCATTGCAATGGCTGCGGAAAGCCGATTCCCGCGCCCGGTGAACCATCCTGTCAGAAATTTCAGCAGTATGCCCAGGAGAGCCCCAAAAATTAGCGCACCGAAAATTTCAAGCACCGGATCCAATATCGTTGCTGCCAAAGATACGCTTTCCGTGGAATTGATTGCTTTTGCTATCGCTACCGATAAACCAAAAGCGATGACTGCTACTGCGTCATCAATGGCAACAACCGGAAGCAGCATATCCGTTACCGGTCCCTTTGCTTTGTATTGCCGTACCACCATCAAAGTAGCGGCAGGAGCAGTCGCAGCAGCTATGGAACCTAAAATAATAGAAAAGGAGATATCATTTCCGAATGCAATTAAGACGATATCCACCGCCAGAGTAGCTCCAAAACCTTCGGTAAAGGCTATAATTACAGGGGCTTTTCCCACCTGTTTCAGGTAGGAAAGTTTAAATTCCGCACCGATAGAAAAAGCAATAAATCCCAATGCAATATCCGGTATAATAGAGAGCTGATCAATGACATCCTTGGACAATATTTTTAAGCAATACGGCCCTGCCAAAAGGCCGATAATCAGATATCCCGTAACATTCGGAAGCTTTACCTTCTTCATCAGCTTACTGGATAATAGAGCAAGCAGCATCGCAATCGCCAAACTAGTATAAAGATTCAAGTCTCCCACTTCTATTCACCAAGTCCTTCCACGTAGGTAATGGGTATCGCAAACATAATACCGGTATTGGGTTCCTTTAAATCCCCGATTACTTTTTTGATTGTTTCTCTTGTTACCATCACTTGTTCGTCCTTAAGTACAAACATCATTACCTTACAAACTTCTTTCTCCTCGTCACTCAGAAGCTGTCTTAACACACCAAAAATCGGCAGATCTTCCATGTTAACTAATGCCTTCGCCATACCGGAGCCATCAAGGATCGTACCGCCGGTGACACCACATTCTGCCAGCTTTTTAATGAGTTCTTCCATTAATTCTACTTTTTTTAAAATTAATACCAACAACTGCATACTTCGTCATCCTTCCCTATCCAAATGATTATTTTTCATACGCTTCTAACCGTTGCTATGAGTTCTATTGGCGCATTTTATTTCTACAGCTTCATTGTTAATTGTATTCTTTTCTTAGCAAGATCCACACTCAGCACCTTTACATCCACAATGTCACCGACGCTGACAACCTCGAGAGGATGCTTCACAAATTTCTTACTAGATAATTCAGAGATATGAACCAAACCATCCTGGTGCACGCCAATATCCACAAAGGCTCCAAAATCAATGACATTTCGTACGGTTCCTTTGAGAATCATGCCCTCGGTCAAATCCTTCATCTCCAATACATCCGTACGAAGGATCGGCTTTGGCATCTCATCTCTGGGATCTCTTCCCGGCTTTTCCAGTTCCTTAATAATATCTGTTAAGGTAATCTCTCCAATTCCTAACTCCTCCGCCATTTTTCCCTTATTCTTGATCTTCCTGCCGATCACGGAAGCATTCGTATTCTCCCCGGAGTCCTTCACCTTATCAAGAGATTGTTTCTCTAAGACAGCGGTATCAGCAGCGCCCACGGCTGCCGCCAAAGCCTTGGCAAATACCGTATTCTGGTTTTTCACAACAATATCTGGTTTCTTCTTATTCTGTTTCAGGTTCGTCTGACGATCCTCCGGCTTCTGTGCTTCCGTTCCTTTGTTCTTGATTGCTTTGGCCTGAATCTCTTTGATATCCTCCATTGTTAAGCCTAATTTATCTAAGAGAACCTTCGTAGCCTCATAAGATTCCGGATGAACACCGGTTGCATCCAGTGGATTCTTACCTTCCTGTATCCTTAGAAAGCCCGCACATTGCTCAAAGGCTTTAGGTCCCAGCTTAGGAACCTTTAGCAGCTCCTGACGGCTATGAAAACGGCCGTTTGCCTCCCGGTATGCCACAATGTTCTTTGCTGTCGTCTTGGTAATGCCGGAAATATGCTCTAACAGGGAAGCTGACGCGGTATTTAAATTCACACCGACCTTGTTTACACAATCCTCGACAACACCGGAGAGAACCTCCCCGAGCTTCTTCTGATTCATATCATGCTGATACTGTCCGACCCCAATCGACTGCGGCTCAATCTTAACCAGCTCTGCTAATGGATCCTGTAATCTTCTCGCAATGGAGGCAGCACTTCGTTGACCGACATCAAAGTTCGGAAATTCTTCCGTGGCTAATTTACTTGCAGAGTAAACCGATGCGCCGGCCTCATTTACGATAACATAATGCAGCGGTTTTTTAATTTCCTTCAACAGTTCCACAATCACCATCTCTGATTCACGGGATGCCGTACCATTTCCTAACGAAATCAGGGTAATATTATATTTTTCAATCATCTTTCTCAGAATCTGCTTTGCCTCGGATACCTTGTTCTGCGGCGCTGTCGGATAGATAACGATCGTATCCAAAACCTTGCCTGTACTGTCTACCACAGCCAGTTTACAGCCGGTTCGAAAAGCCGGGTCCCAGCCGAGAACAACTTGTCCGGCAATCGGCGGCTGCATGATAAGCTGCTCCAGATTTTTGGCAAATACTTTAATAGCGCCGTCCTCCGCGCGCTCCGTCAGTGCGGTGCGGATCTCCCTTTCAATGGCAGGTGCGATCAAACGCTTATAGCTGTCCTCAATGGTTGCCTTTAAGATGTCATTGGTATTGGCATTATCCCGAAGAATAATCTTTTTCTCAAGGAATCTTAGAATGCGCTCCTCCGGTGCCGTAATTTTAACGGTTAAGAATTTTTCTTTTTCACCGCGATTAATTGCCAATATTCTATGGCCGGCAATCTTCTCCACGCCTTCTTCAAAATTATAGTACATCTCATAAACGGATTCCTGCTTCTCATCCTTTGCCATAGAAGCAAGCATTCCTTCCTTCATGGTTATTTCACGAATGTAGCTGCGATAGGAGGCTTCATCGGAGATCTCCTCCGCAAGGATATCCATAGCTCCGGCAATCGCTTCCTCCACCGTATGGACTTCCTTCTCTTCGGAAAGATAGCTTTCTGCCAACACCTTGGCAGGCTGCTCCGTTTCCTGTGCAAGAATGATCTGCGCCAATCCCTCCAGGCCCTTTTCTTTCGCAATCGTTGCTCTGGTTCTTCGCTTCGGACGATAAGGACGGTATAAATCCTCAACCACAACTAATGTTTCGGCAACGGTAATCTGCGCTTCCAGCTCTTTGGTCAGCTTTCCCTGCTCCTCAATTGCTTTGATCACCTGTGCTTTTTTATCTTCCAAACTTCTTAAGTATTGCAGTCTTTCATTCAAATTTCTTAATTGCTCATCGTCTAAGGATCCGGTTGCTTCCTTACGATATCTTGCAATGAACGGTATGGTATTACCTTCATCGATTAGTTTTACAGCCGCTTCTACCTGCTCCAGCCGTATACCTAATTCCTCTTTTATCTGTTTTAAAATATCCATATCTTAACTCCTTTATTTGTAAATAGGCCGTTTATGGTAAATAAGCAGTATCCTGTTATAGCTGGGAAGCAAAGAATTTTTCATGCACCGCGTTCATCGCTTTTTCCACATGGATATCGTCGATCAATACGGTAAC